>JAFYET010000165.1 GCA_017544125.1 Ruminococcus sp.
ACTACGGAGGAGCCTGACGAGCCCGAGTACACCGAGCCCGAAGATGAAGATCCTTCACAGACACAGCCCCCTGCCGATAACGGCGAGGAGCCTGCGGATAATAACGGTCAGTGATATATGAAAGCAATAGTAATAAGATCTCTCGGGGGCAGCTACACAGTAGAAGCCCCCGAGGGTGTATATGAATGTACCGCAAGGGGGATATTCCGCAAAAAAGGCATATCGCCCGTGTGCGGTGACGATGTTGAGATATCCTTTGAGACAGACGGCTCGGCAGTTATCGAAAAGATATATGACCGCCGCTCGTTTATCATAAGACCGCCCCTTGCAAACCTCGATGTGCTGGTGCTCGTGTCATCTACGGTTGACCCTAAGCCCAACACAATGATAATCGACAAGCTCACAGCCATCGCCGAGTTTAAGGGCATAAAGCCCGTTATCGTCTTTACCAAGATCGACCGCAACGAGCCGGGTGAGCTTACAAAGATATACAGGCAGTGCGGCTTTGATGTGTATGAGATAGATAACACCACAGGCGAGGGCAGTGAGGAGCTTGCAGCAGCACTTGCTGGCAAGCTGTGTGCCTTTACAGGCAATACAGGCGTTGGTAAATCGTCGCTTCTTAACAATATCTTCCCGGGTATTGATGTTAAAACGGGTGAGACAAGCAAAAAGCTGGGGCGTGGCCGCCATACCACAAGGCACGTTGAGCTTTATAAGCTGCCCGCAGGCGGCTATGTTGCCGATACCCCGGGGTTTTCTTCCTTTGATACCAACCGCTATGATATCATCTTCAAGGATAAGCTCTCGGGCTGCTTCCCTGAGTTTGAAGGCTATGAGGGCAAGTGCCGCTTTCCCGACTGCGCACACATCAAGGAAAAGGGCTGTGCTGTTATACAGGCAGTTGAAGCAGGGGAGATACCCCGCTCACGCCACGAGAGTTACAAGCTGATGTATGAAGAGGCAAGCAGGCTCAAAGAATGGGAGTATAAGAATGTCTGAAAAATGCACCATATTTGCAGGCGGCGAGCCTGTGAACCTTGAAACGCTTGATATGAGCTTTGTGTCAGGCACGGCAGTTTATGCTGCCGATAAGGGCTATGAGCTTGCAAAAGCTCTCGGCGTTAAGTGTGACTTCGTGATAGGCGACTTTGATTCCTCAGATAAGCCCGAAAGCGGCAATGTTTTGCAATACCCTATTGAAAAGGACGACACCGACCTTATGCTCGCAATAAAGCACGCTTTCCAAAACGGCAGCCGTTTTTTTCAGATATACGGCGCTATGGGCGGCAGTGCCGACCATTTCTTTGGCAATATACAATCGCTTGCATATATAACCGAAAAGGGCGGCAGCGGTGAGCTTATCGGTGATAATGATGTTATATCAATACTCCCTGCGGGGATTTATACCTTCCCGTATATGATCGGCTTTTCACTTTCGCTTTTTGCATATTCAGAGAGGGTAGAGGGGCTTTGTGTCCACGGAACTAAGTATGAAGCCGATGATATCACCCTTGATAACAGCTTCCCCCTCGGTGTTTCAAACAAGGTGACAGCAGAGGAGGGCGCAGCCGTTTCCTTTAAAAGCGGCAGGCTGCTTGTCATACGCTCAAAAAGATAGCCTGCACACTTTTTTAGCTGCTTTCATAATATAGCATAAGTCTGTATTCGGAGGTGTTATTATGAAAGTAGTTGTAGTAAAAAGCCCAAAGCTCCTGTCTGGCATACTCAGACTTGTCTTCGGCATAAAGAAGGAAAAGGAAGTTATCTGATACTTATGATAAAGACCGTGCATTTTCTGTGCGGTCTTTTGCATACATATACATTGGTGATGTTTATGTACAGGTTTGAGATAAAGGGCATGACCTTCGGTGTTTCATTCAGCTTTTTAGCACTTGTGGGCTTTCTTTCTCTTTGCGGCGGGCAGATAAAGGCGCAGCTTGCTATGTGCCTTTTGTGCTGTGCATTCCACGAGCTCGGGCATTTTGCGGCTATGCTGCTTTTGGGTGTCAGGCCGCAGGCGCTCATACTTTACGGCGGCGGTATTCTTATCAAAAGAAAACAGGGCATTGATTCATCAAACCTGACCGATTGTGTAATACTCCTCGCAGGGCCTTTGGCAAATGCTATGCTCGCTTTGCTGCTTTCACTTGTAGGGCTAAAGGCAGCGGCGGGTTATAATCTCTTCTGTGCGGTGTTCAACCTCCTGCCCTTTGCCTATTTTGACGGCGGGCGAGTGGCATCTGCGCTGTTTCCCGGCTCTGCTGCTGTCGGGCTTGTGAAGAATATCATTATACTTATGTTTGCCTGCCTTGTGTTTTCGGTAACTCTTATGGGCGGGCTCAATATCTCGCTGCTGGTGACATTTGTGTATATAGCTGTCTGCGAGGTGCTTGAATAGCTTGCAATCGGCGGCAGTTTGTGTTATAATATGAAAAACATATTTTCTAAGGACGTGAATGCAATGATATACAGGGTAATGACCATAGATGACTATGATGCGGTCTATGACCTTTGGATAAACACCCCCGGCATGGGGCTAAACACCACCGATGACAGCCGTGAGGGGATAGACAGGTTTTTAAAGCGCAATCCCGCCACCTGCTTTGTGGCGGAGGATGATGGCAGAATTATAGGCGTTATCCTCTCTGGAAACGACGGCAGGAGAGGCTATATTTACCACACCGCCGTGCTGCCTCAGTATCGCAGACAGGGTGTCGGCAAAGCACTTGTTGAGCACGCCATGTCAGCCCTTGAAAAAGAGGGCATAAACAAGACCGCTCTTGTGGTCTTTGGCAGAAACGAAACAGGCAACGCTTTCTGGGAGCATACAGGCTTTACTAAGAGAGATGACCTAAACTACCGCAACAAGAATATCCATACCCTTGAACGTATCGACACATAAGGAGCTTTTAATGAATTATAAGGAAAAGATAGAGCAGCTGCTGTTAAGTGTTCAGAAGCCTGCCCGTTATATCGGCGGCGAGCACGGCAGTGTTATAAAGGATAAGTCAAAGATAGATGTCAGGTTTGCATTCTGCTTCCCCGATGTATATGACATAGGTATGTCACACCTCGGAATGAAGATACTCTATGCTTTGAAAAACAAGCGTGAGAATTTCTGGTGCGAGCGCTGCTTTATGGTGGAGAAGGACTATAAGCAGGTGCTCATAGATAACGATATACCCCTCTACTGCTTGGAGAGCCTTGACCCGCTCTATGAATTTGATATGATAGGCTTTACGCTCCAGTATGAGCTTTCCTATACAAACATACTCTCTATGCTCTCCCTCGGGCGTGTGCCTGTGCTCAAAAAGGACAGAAAAGACCTTGCCCCGATAGTGGTTGCAGGCGGTCCCTGTGTATGTAACCCCGAGCCGCTGGTTGATTTTATTGATATATTCATCATAGGCGAGGGCGAGGAAGTCAACTTAGAGCTTATGGATCTTTATAGCGAGGTAAAAAAGCGTAACGGAACAAGGCAGGAATTTCTGCGCCTTGCAGCTAAGATAGAGGGCATCTACGTTCCCGAATTCTATGATGTCACATATAACGATGACGGCACGCTCCATAGCTTTACGCCCAATATTCCCGAAGCGCCCGCAAAGATAAAAAAGCGTGTCATCGCCGATTTTGATAATGTCTATTTCCCCGAGTATTTTGTCGTACCCTATACCAGTATAGTCCACGACCGATCGGTGGTCGAGGTGCTGCGTGGCTGTATAAGGGGCTGCCGGTTCTGTCAGGCAGGCTTTATCTACCGCCCCTTCCGTGAAAAGAGCGTCGATAAGATAAAAAGCGAGACCAAGTCCCTCTGCGAGCAGACGGGCTATGACGAGGTGTCGCTCTCATCACTCTCTACCAGTGACCATACAAAGATAGCCGAGCTTTTGCGCACCCTTGCCGATTATACCGATGCTGAGAACGTCAGCCTTTCGCTGCCATCTCTGCGTATAGATAATTTCAGCGACGAGCTGCTTGAAAGGCTCAAGACCATAAGAAAAAGCGGGCTTACCTTTGCCTGCGAGGCGGGCACACAGCGGCTTCGTGATGTTATAAACAAAAACATCACCGAGGAGGAGATACTCTCTACCTGCCGCACGGCGTTTGAGGGCGGCTATACTACAGTCAAGCTATACTTCATGCTCGGTCTGCCCACCGAGACAGATGAAGATATTGAGGGCATAGCACAGCTTGCCCATAAGATACTTGATGCCTACTTTGAAACGCCCCGTGAGCTTCGTGGCGGCTCGATACAGATATCAGTTTCTACTGCGACCTTTGTGCCAAAGCCATTTACTCCCTTTGAGTTTGAACCACAGGCGACAGCCGAGGAAATTGACCGCAAGCAAAAGCTCCTTGTGCGCCGCCTGCAATCAAAGAAGATAAAGCTCTCAACTCATCAGGACGATACATCAATTCTTGAAGCCTGCCTTGCCAAGGGTGACAGGCGTATGAGCAAAGCTGTGTATAATGCATGGCTTAAAGGCTGTGAGCTTGACAGCTGGAGCGAGCATTTCCACTTTGAAAAGTGGCAGGAGGCGTTTGATGAATGCGGGCTTGATATGGCATTTTACGCCAACAGAAAACGTGATTATGATGAACTTATGCCCTGGGATCATCTTGATTACCTCGTTTCAAAGCGCTTTCTTATCAGCGAGAATAAAAAAGCCCATGAAGCCCGTACCACCCGCAACTGTAAAGAGGGCTGCTCGGGCTGCGGAATAGATAAATGCTACGGGGGTGTTTACTGTGGCGGCAAACATTAACAGACCCAGGAATATGGCGCTTCGTGTTGAGCGCTTTGATTACAGAATGATATTTTCAAAGACAGGGCGTGCCCGCTTTATATCACACCTTGACCTTATGCGCACATTCTCCCGTATCTTCAAAAGGGCAAGGATACCCGTGTGGTATACTCAGGGCTTTAACCCGAGGCTTTATATTATGTTCCCCTTAGCCCTTGCCCTCGGCACCGAGAGTGATGTTGAGATAATGGATATATCACTTACCGAGGAGCTTGATGAGAGTGAGCTTATGGAGCGTGTGAATGCCGTTATGCCCGAGGGTATGCACATAAATAAAGTCTATAAGCCGGTCATGAGCCATAAGGATATAGCTTTTTCGGAATATGAGATACGCTTTTGCCTTGTAAGCGATACAGATGCACTCAAGAGCTTTGAAGAATACCTCTCGCAGGAGCAGATAATCGTCAAAAAGCACTCAAAGAAAAAAGGCGAGATAGATGTCGATATAAAGTCCGATGTGCAAGTGCTGTCTCTTGATAAAGACGGTGAGTTTGTTAGGCTTTCGGTAAGGCTTCCCTCGGGAAACGACAAGACGGTCAATTCATCGCTGGTGATGGACGGCTATAAAGCCTTTTCGGGGGAGGAGTATAAGCTGATTTATACAACACGCACAAAAATCCTTACAAAAAGCCTTGAAACTTTTATATGACCCGCTCTTGAAAGAAAGCCCCGTTTATGGTATAATATATAAGCATTTGAATTACCGTCGGAAGGTCCGACGAGAGTTAGTGCCTTGCCGTATGGCATGACATTAAAGCGGATAGTCCTCTGGCAACGAGCGCTTTAGGCGGCGCTGTGCGTATGAATGTCTGAAAATAATAGGAGGTATTTAAAGTGGACGCTTTAAAACTTATTTCAAATTCAAGCCTTAAGGAAAACGTTCCTGTTCTTAACGTTGGTGATACTGTAAGAGTTCACGTTAGGATCAAGGAAGGCGACAAGTCAAGGATCCAGGTCTTTGAGGGTACTATCATTGCTAAGAAGCACGGTGGCATCAATGAGACATTCACTGTCAGAAGAGTTGCTCACGGCTGCGGTATCGAGAGAGTATTCCCCGTACATTCACCTGTTGTTGAGAAGGTAGATGTAGTTAGATCCGGTAAGGTTCGCCGTGCTAAGCTCTACTATCTCAGAACAAGAGTTGGTAAGGCTGCTAAGGTCAAGGAAGCTATCAGATAATTTAGCTTATGATAAAGAGTCGGTTTCCCGGCTCTTTTTTCATTTGTGCCGGCAGATTGTTAAGAAAATGTAAAAACACTTGAACATTTGCTGTGCATAAGCTGAAATTTTGTAATTCCCCTTGAAATTTACGACTATATTTGTTATAATATATAAGTATCTATATAGCACCTGAAAGGGATGTTTGGTATGTCAGAAAAAGAAATTGAAATAGAAAAGCAGGCAAAGACAGGCAGCAATAAAGAAAAGCCGAAATTTGACCTGGTAAATGAGGTCATCGAGTGGTTTGAATCCTTTGTGTTTGCTATATTCGTGGTAATACTTGTGCTTACCTTTATTGTCAGGGTAGTGCAGGTTGAGGGTCCGTCAATGGAGGATACTCTTCAGAACGGCGACAGGCTCATACTTACTCACTTTAACTATACCCCCGAGCGTGGTGATATAGTCGTGCTCAACAGCTCAGGGCTCAATGAGACGATAATCAAGCGTGTTATCGCTGTTGAGGGCGATACACTGTCTATCGACTTCAACAAGGGCGAGGTAACGCTCAACGGCGAAGTTCTCAAAGAGGATTATATCAAGGAGCTTACTTTCAGATATGAGGGAACTGATGTAAATAACTTAAAGATCGGCGAGGGTCAGGTGTTTGTTATGGGCGATAACCGTAACCACTCTACCGACAGCCGAAGCCCTGCTGTGGGCGTTGTGAATACCGACGATATACTCGGCAAGGCTGTTTTCCGTATCTACCCCGTAGATAAGATCGGCAAGGTAAGCTGATGAAGCAGGGCACAAAGTCCTCTGCCGTATTGGATAACTTTCTTGAGGGTATCGAGACAGTTGTTACCTCGGTGCTGCTTGTCATATGCGTGTTCACCTTTGTTTTCAAAATGGTGACGGTCAACGGCGAAAGTATGGAGGATACCTTGTATGACGGCGATAAGCTGCTTATGTGGAGCTTCTTTTATACTCCCAAAAACGGCGATATAATCGTGGTGAGGTCAAAGATACTTGATAAGTATATAGTCAAGCGTGTGATAGCCGTTTCGGGGCAGAAGGTCACTGTCGATTATGAAAACGATAAGGTCTATGTCTGCGATAACGATAAAGAGCCCACAAAGGAAGATATCCTGACAGAGGGCTATATCAAGCAGGCTGATATAAAAGACCCCGAGACTTATTTTAGCGAGGGGCATTTTGATAAGGATAATAACAGATATGTCTATACAGTTCCCGTAGGGTATGTGTTTGTAATGGGCGATAACAGAAACGCCTCAACCGACAGCCGTGCGCTGGGGCTTATAGACTTGAACGATGTTGACGGTAAGGTCATTTTCCGCTACGCATCAGCTAAGGGCGGGAAGATAGGCTTTGTTTAAAAAGGCAGGAGGTGTCAGTAATGAGCGAGGTATATGATATACAGTGGTTCCCGGGTCATATGGCAAAAACCAGGCGTGTGATGAAATCAAACCTCAAGCTCGTTGATGCCGTTGTTGAGATACTTGATGCAAGGATACCGTATTCAAGCTCAAACCCCGAGATGGATTACCTTGTGGGCGGAAAGCCGAGGCTCATTCTTCTCAATAAGAGCAACGCTGCCGATGAAACTGTCAACTCTATGTGGATAGACTACTATAAACGCAAGGGCGTGTCAGTTCTTGCAACAGACTGCCGCAGCGGCAGGAACGTCAAGAAGTTCGCAGCAGCCCTTAACGAGCTGCTCAAAGACGATATAGAAAAATGGAACGCCAAGGGTATGACGGGCAGACCTATCAGGATAATAATCGTGGGTATACCCAATGTGGGCAAGTCATCATTCATCAATTCCCTTGCAGGCAGCAAGCGTGCCAAGGTCGAAGACAGGCCCGGCGTTACAAGGGGCAAGCAGTGGGTGAGCCTTGATAATAATATGGAGCTTCTGGATATGCCCGGTGTGCTCTGGCCCAAGTTTGAAGATAAAAGGGTAGGCGAGCGCCTTGCCTTTACAGGCGCTGTCAAGGATCAGATAATGGATACCGAATACCTTGCCTGCCGCCTGCTTGAAATGCTTAAAGAAAGCTATAACGATGCTCTTTGTGAGAGATATAAGATAGAGACAGACGATATTCCCGATAATGATGATGAGAGCGCAGGCTGTGTGGTCGGCTTTGAGATACTTGAGCGTATAGGCTCTAAGCGTGGCTTTAAGATCAAGGGCGGCGAGATAGATACCGAGCGCACGGCTATAATGGTTCTCGATGAGTTCCGTGGCGGCAAGATAGGCAGGTTTTCGCTTGAAAAGCCTGCCGATATAAAAGGGTGTTCGTGATATGACACTTTATGAGTTTGATAAAGAGATAAGAAAAGAGCACGCTGTTATCTGCGGCTGCGATGAAGCAGGCAGAGGTCCTCTTGCGGGCGATGTCTATGCGGCGGCTGTGGTCTTTGATGATGATACCGTTATCGAGGGGATAAATGACAGCAAAAAGCTCACCGAAAAAAAGCGTGAGCAGCTCTTTGATGAGATAATAGAAAAGGCAAAGGCGTATGCTATTTGTACGGCCTCTGTTGCCGAGATAGAAAAGCTCAATATCTTAAACTGCGCTATGCTTGCTATGAAGCGTGCGGTCGAGGGGCTTTCTGTCAAGCCTGAGCTTGCGCTTATCGACGGCAATAAGGCACCCAAACTTGACGGCGTTGAAACAATGACGGTCGTCAAGGGCGATGCCAAGAGCCAGTCGGTGGCGGCAGCGTCTATCCTTGCCAAGGTCGCAAGAGACAGATATATGCTTGATATGGATAAGAAATATCCCGAGTATCAGTTTGCAAAGCATAAGGGCTACGGCACCAAGCTGCACTATCAGATGATAGATGAATACGGCGAGTCGCCTATCCACCGCCCATCGTTTCTGGTCAAGTATTACGCCAAGAAAGAGGAACAGGGCAAGTGAGCAGGCGTGAGATCGGCGATTTAGGCGAGCAGGCGGTGTGTGATATGCTTACCCGCCACGGCTATGAGATACTTAAACGCAACTTCACTGTAAGGGGCGGCGAGATAGATATCATCGCCAAAAAGAGCGGCACTATCGCCTTTGTCGAGGTCAAGACAAGAAAGCATGACCCCCTTACCTCGGGCGAAGATGCTATAACCAAAGCTAAGAAAAGCCACCTTATCTATGCGGCGCAGCGTTATCTTGACAGGCTGGCAGTGCCTTGCAGCGCACGTTTTGATGTGGCGGTCGTAGAGCATGAGAATGGCAGGGTCAAAAAGGTAAGATACTACGTATCTGCCTTTGATGCAAGCAGATAAATCAGGTAAACAAGGCTAACGCCTTTATATAAACATTTTTTTGAAAAGGGTGTAAAGAGTATGTATTACAGATCCACAAGAAACAGCGAGGTCAATGTTACCTCGGCACAGGCTATCGCACAGGGTATCTCTGAGGACGGCGGTCTTTTCGTGCCCTCTGAGCTTCCTAAGCTCACACTTGATGAGATAAGACAGATGGGTGATCTCAGCTATGCTGACAGAGCACTCTTCGTATTCTCCAAGTTCCTGACAGACTTCACAGGTGCTGAGATAAAATACTGTGTTGACGGCGCATATAATACAAAGAATTTCGATACCGAGAATATAGCAGAGCTTGCTCACCTCTTCGACGGCACTTATATGCTCGAGCTGTGGCACGGCCCTACCTGCGCATTCAAGGATATGGCGCTTCAGATTCTTCCTTATCTTCTCACAACATCAGTAAAGAAGATAGGTACTGACAAGAAGGTTGTT
Organism: Ruminococcus sp.; assembly: GCA_017544125.1. Lineage (GTDB taxonomy): Bacteria > Bacillota > Clostridia > Oscillospirales > Ruminococcaceae > NK3A76. The sequence goes on from JAFYET010000165.1 coordinate 9,751, forward strand.
ATCCTCGTTGCTACATCTGGTGATACTGGTAAGGCTGCACTCGAGGGCTTTAAGGACGTTGAGGGAACATCTATCCTCGTTTTCTATCCCGAGGACGGCGTTTCTGCTATGCAGAAAAAGCAGATGACCACTCAGGACGGCGAGAATGTCGGCGTTTGTGCTATCAAGGGCAACTTTGACGATGCTCAGAACGGCGTAAAGGCTATCTTCACCGACCCTGAGACAGGCAAGGAGCTTGCTGATAACGGGCTTATGTTCTCTTCTGCAAACTCTATCAACTGGGGCAGACTTGCTCCGCAGATCATCTACTATGTTTCTACATATGCACAGCTTATCAAGGAGCAGCAGGTAGATGTCGGCGAGCCTATC
>JAFYET010000166.1 GCA_017544125.1 Ruminococcus sp.
AATGATTTATACGGTGACATTCAACCCTGCAATAGATTATGTGGTGAGAGCTGATGGGCTGACGATCGGGGCGGTCAACAGGGCGGCTTCGGAGAAGATGTTTTTCGGCGGCAAGGGGATAAACGTATCCTGCGTTTTAAAGGAACTGGGAGTGCAGAGCATAGCCCTCGGCTTTACTGCGGGCTTTACAGGTGAGGCGATAGAAAACGGGCTTGCCGGCATGGGGGTAAGCACCGACTTTGTAAGGCTTAAAAACGGCTTTTCACGCATAAATGTAAAGATAAACTCAGGCGAGGAAACAGAGCTTAACGGCAAAGGACCTGACATAGACGACGAGGCAGTAAGCAGGCTCTATGAAAAGCTCGACAGGCTGCAAAGGGGCGATACTTTAGTTCTGGCAGGCAGCGTGCCGCCCTCGATGCCGGCTGACATCTACGAGCAGATACTTTCACACCTTGACGGGCGTGGGGTAAGGGCTGTTGTCGATGCGGCAGGGGGGCTATTGCTTAATGTGCTGAAATACAAGCCCTATCTTATAAAGCCCAACAACTTCGAGCTTGGCGGAATGTTCGGCGTTAATCTTGAAAGCGATGCTGACATTGAAAAATACGCCCGAAAGCTGCAAGAAATGGGGGCGCAGAATGTTCTTGTATCAATGGCGGGCGACGGGTCGATGCTGATTGACGAGCAGGGCGCTGTTCACCGCTTTGGCGTATGCAAGGGCGAGGTCGTAAACTCGGTCGGAGCGGGGGATTCGATGCTGGCAGGGTTCTTAGCGGGGGCAGAGAAGGGGTATGACTATGCGCTTAAGCTCGCAACTGCCTGCGGCGGGGCCACTGCCTTTTCAAGCGGGCTGGCTGACAGAAAGACGATAGACGAGCTGCTTTCACAGCTTTAAGGAGAAAAACAAATGGGAGACAGTATAAGGGTAATAGATATTTCACAGCTGCCGCTTCGGCACATAACACAGGAAGAATACAGCGCCCTGCCAAAGCGCAGCAGGTCAAAGGAGGCAGCGGTTTTAAACGTCAGGGGGGCGCTTGCGCTGCTGCTGGCGGCGTTTGCGGCGGGGCTGATAGTTGACGCAGTATCCACGCTGATAAAGGGCGGCGATGATGTCTGGCTCAAATTATTTATCGGCTGCATGGTGGGGCTTTTTCTGGCGCTGATTGCGGTTATGGTGGTGTATAATCTTTTAGTGCGGGTCGTGCCTGATGATGCGCTGGTTTCACCCGGCGAGGTCATAGGCATTGACGATGTGCGCACAGGCAAGAGCGGCAGTTTCAGCTCGGCGGTGTACACGGTAAGGCTTGCATCGGGCGACCATGTGTCGCTTCGTGACTATGAGTATATTGACACGGGGGCGGCTGTGCTTATAATACGTTCAAAGTCGATGCAGTATCATCTTTACAGGCTGCCGGCGGAGGTGATCGATATGTCGCCCCTGTCGGCTGACCTTTACGAGGAGCTTGGCGGCGTTACTGACATAGACATAAGCCGCTTACAGAAGGTATCAATAACCGCAGTGGAAAAGCACTCTTTATCCGACAGCGAATATATGGAACTGCCCTCACGCATACGCAGTATAAGCCCGTTAGGTCACGGGGCGGCGAGTGTGGCGTGGGTGATATTCACTATCATCACAGCCGCAATGCTCACATATGCGGTAAAGAGCTACAAAAGCGCTGACAGCGAGGTTTTTGTGCCGTTTATGGGCGGCTTTATATGCGAGCTGTTTATTGAGATATTCTTGACCGGCATTGTTACAAAGGTAACACTGCCAAAGAACACAGCAAGGTTTATTGACTGCATAGCCGTAAACAGCACATCTGGCATGGGGGCGCATTTCATCAGCATTGTGATACCCGACAAGGAGCAGTATGTCGAGCAGGTAAAGGTCGATGAAGAGGTATGCGGCAGCGTGCCGCTGAATGTTCCCATAAGGATATACGTTGCAATGATGTTTTGCGATGTGAAGTGCGTGGTCAGGAGATAGATATCAATGCATAGCGTTTTCCGCAGAGCGGATAATGCGTGCATAATTAAGGTGCGCCTGCGGCGCAGTGAGTGATCCCGCCTAACGCATTACAACAAACAACGGAGGATAAAGGATTGGAAGAGACAAAAAGGAGGCTGTTTGGCAGCCGCAGGTTTTACAGCGGGGCGTTGGCGCTTGCCGTGCCTATAATGCTGCAGCAGCTGATACAGAGCCTTGTTTCGCTTATAGATAATTTCATGGTGTCGGGGCTTGGCGATGTGTCTATGTCGGGGGTAAACGTGGCAGGGCAGGTGCTGTTCGTGTTCATGGTATACCTGAATGCCATATGCATGGCGGGCGGCATATTCATGACGCAGTTTTACGGCGCTAAGGACAAGCGGGGCATGGGGCAGGCGTTTTGCTTCAAGCTCGCTATGGGGCTTGCGGCGTTCATTCCCTATCTGCTTGTGTGCATAGTGTTTCCAAGGCAGGTGCTCTCGCTGATGCTTATCGGCAACACACAGGCAGATGCGATACTTGATGAGGCTGTCAAGTACATACACATTATGTTTTTCATGGGGCTGCCCATGACTATATCCATGTGCATAGCAAGCTCGCTGCGTGACCTTGGCAGGGTAAAGACACCGCTTTTTGTAACCATTGCAGCGACGCTTATAAACACGCTTTTCAACTGGCTGCTGATATACGGGCGGCTGGGCTTCCCGAGGCTTGAGGTCAGGGGGGCGGCTATCGCCACGGTCATCGCACGGTCGGTGGAGCTTATAATATTCATAGCCGTATACATAAAGACAAAGCCCGACTTTGCGGTCAGGCTCAGAGAAATGCTGCACATCGACAGGGTGCTGTTTCGGCGGATACTGAGAAAGGGCGCACTGGTGCTTTTTTGCGAGATGGTATGGGTAATGAGCGAGACGCTGACGACAGCTATCTACAACGGCAGGGGCGGCGCAGATGTTGTGTCGGGCATGGCATCGAGCTTTGCGATAGCCAACCTCTTCTTTGTGGCATTCGGCGGAATATACTCGGCAACGGGTGTCATCATGGGCAAGACTTTAGGCGAGGGCAAGCTTGAAATACCGATTCCGGGAGGGCATCTGCGGCATT
>JAFYET010000167.1 GCA_017544125.1 Ruminococcus sp.
CAAAAACTCGGCAGGCTGCAAGTATGCCGTTGACAACGGCTTTGACTACGTTCTGCTTGACGCTGATGAGGTCGAGATAATACCCGGCGATGCAAACGGTGACGGCGAAGTTACCGTCATGGACGTACTGCTTATCAGGCAGTCGCTCGCAGGCTGGAGCATCGAGATAAACGAGCTCGCCGCCGACGTTGACGCAAACGGCGTTGTGAACGTGCTTGACGTTCTTCTTATCCGCCAGTCACTTGCAGGGTGGAACGTGGTGCTGCGCACAAAGGCATAGTTTTAATGCATAATGCATAATTCATAATGCATAATTAAGGTGTCCGCCTGCGGCGGACGGATTGCCGAAGGGGTACGGGTGGCGCAGGTATCAACTGCGTTGATACCCGGAAAGCCCCCGAATGAAGCGTCGGGCAACCGAGAAAGCCCCCTTAGCTGATAGCGCCCGAACAGCAGAAATAGTGAATAATGAAGAATGAATATTGAATAGTGAATAATAACTGCGGCAGGCATACCCCACACATCCTCCACGCAGGGGAGGTGCCTGCGAAGCAGGCGGAGGGGTGGCACGCCCGGGAAAATTTAATACATTTTCCATTGCTTTTTTCTCATATCAGTGGTATAATAATGACCGCACAGGGGAGCTCTCTGTGCGGTCATTTACAAGGAGTTTATATGAGACAAAAGAATAAAGAGATGAATATGCTCGAGGGCTCTATCGGCGACAAGACGCTTAAATTTGCGCTGCCGCTGGCGGCTACGGGCATTTTGCAGCAGCTGTTCAATGCTGCTGATGTAGCCGTGGTGGGGCGCTTTGTGGGCAAGAACGCCATGGCGGCGGTGGGGTCTAACGCCCCGCTGATAAACCTTATAATCAGCCTGTTTATAGGCATATCCATTGGCGCAAACGTGGTCATCGCAAGCTACACCGGGCAGAAAAACGACAAGGCGGTAGGCAGGGCTGTGCATACAGCGCTCACTGTGGCTTTCATAAGCGGCGTGCTTTTGTGCTTACTTTGCGAGGCGCTGGCGCTGCCTATACTGAGGCTTATGTCTATACCCGAGAATGTGTTTGATATGTCGGTGCTGTATTTCAGGGTGTATCTGCTGGGGCTTCCGGTGATACTGCTTTATGACTTTGCATCGGCGATATTCCGCAGCCGGGGCAACACTGCAACGCCCCTCATCTGCCTTACCGTTTCGGGTGTGGTGAACGTGCTTCTCAACCTCTTCTTCGTGCTGGTGCTTGGCATGACGGTAAACGGCGTGGCGCTTGCTACCGCCATATCAAACCTTGTAAGCTCGGCGCTGCTCATCTTCTTCCTTGCAAGGGAGCAGGGGGCTGTGCATTTCTCATTCAAAAAGCTGGGGGCAGACAAGCGCATATTCATTCAGATGATAAGCATTGGCATACCTGCGGGCATACAGGGCATGGTGTTTTCGCTGTCAAACCTTATACTGCAATCGGCGGTCAACAGCCTTGGCGAGAATGTCATGGCAGGCTCGTCGGCGGCGTTCAACATCGAGATATTCTGCTACTATGTGCTCAACTCCTTCGGGCAGGCGTGTACCACCTTTATCGGGCAGAACTACGGCGCAGGCAAGCCCGGGCGGTGCAGGCGTGTGCTAAGGCTCACGCTTATGCAGGATATGGTGTTCACGGTAGCGATAGCCGGCATAATACTTCTCACAGGCAGGCATCTCATATCGCTTTTCAACGCTGACCCCGACGTTATAGCCATAGGCAGGGTAAGGCTTAAATTCATACTCACCGCCGAGTTCATAAACGTGATAATCGAGATACTTTCGGGCTATATGCGGGGCTTCGGGTTCTCATTCGTGCCTGCGGTGGTGTGCATGGCGGGCATATGCGGTGTTCGTATAACATGGATGTATGCGGTGTTTATGCGCCACAAGAGCTTTGAAACGCTGATGATGGCATACCCCATAAGCTGGGCAGTCACCGCCGCCGCCCTTATCGCTGCGACGGTATATGTTGACAGAAAGAAGCTGCGGAGCTTCTACAAGCCGGAGGGGGATCCAGTTAACAGTTAACAGGCGTGATTTCAGGTAACAGGTAACAGGTAACAGGTAACAGGTAACAGGTGAGGTATCGGCGCTATGCGCCGATGATTATAAAATGATGCGGGGAAGCCCCATAGCACATATCATTCGGGCGCAACTAATTGTGCATTGATTAAGGAGCAAACTATGAAAGAGATAAAAAACGCCGTGTTCTCGGGCGAGAGGGCTGAGTTTGCGGCACATAATGCAAAATACATATCCTGCACCTTTGAGGACGGCGAGAGCCCGCTCAAGCACAGCATGGGCATTGTCGCCGAGAGCTGCGACTTTAAATGGAAATACCCATTCTGGTACAGCAGGGACATCACCGTGCGTGAGAGCGTCTTTCACGAAATGGGCAGAGCCGGGGTGTGGTATTCGCAGGGTGTGCGCTTTGAGAACGTAAAATACATAGCCCCCAAGGGCTTTCGCCGCTGCAAGGGGCTGAGCCTTGAAAACGTCTGCCTGCCCTTTGCGCAGGAAACGCTCTGGCAATGCTCTGATGTGACCCTCAAAAACGTCCACGCCGAGGGCGATTACTTTGCCATGAACTGTAATGACATGGTGATAGACGGGCTGACCCTTGACGGCAACTACAGCTTTGACGGCGCTCGGGACGTGATAATAAGAAACAGCACCCTCAACAGCAAAGATGCCTTCTGGAACAGCGAGAACATAACAATTGAGAACTGCAAAATATACGGCGAATACATCGGCTGGAACTCAAAGAAGCTGCGCTTTATAAACTGCGAGATAGAGAGCTTACAGGGGCTATGCTTCATCGAGGGGCTTTATATGCGTGGCTGCACGCTTAACAACACGACGCTGTGCTTTGAATACTGCTCGGGCATTGATGCGACTATCGAGGGGCATATCGAGAGCATCAAGAACCCCATATCGGGCGTTATCAGGGCAGGGAGCATAGGCGACACGATACTCGAGCCAATGTGCGTTGATGTCAGCAGGACGAATATTATTGTGGGATAGATTCCCCCTCCGCCACTTCGTGGCACCTCCCCTGTGGGGAGGTTGTGTGGGGTGTGGCTGCCGCAGTTATTATTCACTATTCAATATTCATTCTTCATTATTCACTATTTCTGCTGTTCGAGCGCTATCAGCTAAGGGGGCTTTCTCGCTTGCCCAACGCTTCATTCGGGGGCTTTCCGGTCGCCCCCGTACCCCTTCGGTTTGCTGCTTCGCAGCTATTATTCATTATTCACTATTCACTATTCGCTATTTCCGCCCCTTCGGTAATTTGCCCCCAAATGATATGCTTCTGATGACGTAACTGTATTGACATTAACGCAAAAACTTGCTATACTTTTTATAGAGAATAACCACCAAAGGAGCGATAGTGATGCCTAACGAGGAATTAAAGGCTTTTTCAAAGACAAGGGTGGGGGAGACGCTGACAAGGCCTGTGTTTATAAAGGCGATAGAGGAGCGCCCCACCAAAAACGGCGACCTTTACCTGACCTTTACCCTGCTTGACGGTGAGGGGGAGTGCAGTGCGAACTATTTCAGCACCAACGCCGCACAGCAGCAGGAGCGTGGCATCACAGCGGGCATTGTAGCCGAAGTTACCGTCACGGTAAGGGATTACAAGGGCGGCAAGAGCTTCAATATCGACAGCATAGCCCCCTACACGGGTGATGAATTCACGGTGGGCGATTTCATCGTGACACCGCCCATTGATGTGAATGTAATGTATGATGATATGATAGCATCGCTTCACGCCTGCGGTGATGACAGGGGAGGAACGGCAAAGCCCCTTTCCGACCTGGCTGTAATGATACTTGAAAAATACAAGGCTGAGTTTTTACACTCATCGGCGGCGGTGAGTATGCACCACAACTTCAAGGGCGGGCTTATCTACCATTCCTACAGGATAGTAAAGGCGGCAGATGCCATATGCGACGTTTACCCCGAGCTTGACCGTGAGCTGCTAATGAGCGCTGCGGCGATACACGACATAGGCAAGATATGGGAATACAGCACCGATGCCATCGGCTCCAGCGAGGTGACAGGCTCGGGCGTGCTTTTCGGGCATATATACATGGGTGCGAAGCTGGTAAGCGGCTTTGCCGACAGATACTACGCCGAGAACAAGGACGCACCGAGGTTTGTTGACGAAAAGGTCAGGCTGCTCACCCACATGATACTCTCGCACCACGGCGTGCGTGAGTGGGGCGCAGTTGCCACCCCTGCAATACCCGAGGCGTTTGCGCTGCATTATCTTGACAGCATTGATGCGAAGATAAACTCCTGCGAGAAGGAGTTTTCCAAGCTCCGCCCCGGCGAGATAACAAAAAAGACCCCCTTCGGCTTTGACGGGAAGATGTATAAGCCGGCGTACAAGGAAAAGGCGGGGGATAATAAGTAAGAAACAACAACGCCCCCGGCTTTCGGAGGCGTTGACTTTTTGGAATTTATATGCTATAATACATTCGTAGTCCGAGTTCTTAAAACGAAGATTGGCGGTCTCCTTAGAGATAAGGAGGTGATAGCATGGCGTACATATCCTTTGCAGATTTGGTGCTTTACACCAATATGCTCATAGACTTCGCTGCCCTCTGCTATCTTATCTTCCGTAAAAAGAAGTAGAGTTTAGCATAAAAGACTAAACACCGCCAAAACTCTGAATAGGTTGGCGGTGTTTAAAACACTCAATAACTAATGAGGAGTGCCGCTTTTATCCCGGGGAGGTACCAAC
>JAFYET010000168.1 GCA_017544125.1 Ruminococcus sp.
CTTCGAGGTCAGGGTGACACGCCTTGCCTTCGGTCTTCCCGTTGGGGGTATGCTGGAGTATGCCGATGAGGTGACGCTCTACCGTGCCCTTGAAAACAGAAATGAAATTTAGGCAGCATTGCCTGCAGATCACGCCCCGTGCATCGGGGCTGATTCTTTATAAATGCATAATTGAGGTATCAACGTAGTTGATACAGTTTATATAGGACTATTATGCTAACGAAATCGCCAAAATATAACAAAAACGCTCCCCAAACAGCCCGTATGGGCATCCGTCCGCCGCAAGGCGGACACAATAATTATGCTTAGCGTTTTCCGCTGAAAGCGGATAATGCGTGCATTAAGAATTGCGTGGTGAAGTAATTGAGCAGCACAAATGAATATCTTATAGATGTTGCCTCGGACAGTAAGTATTCGGGGCAGAACGAGGAATATAAGGCGGCGTTTACCAAGTGGCGCACCAAGGAGAATAACCGCTTCGGGTATAAGTTCGTCAAGGATACAAGAGAGCACACCTACGCTTTCGGTGAGGGCTTTGAGAACGACCTTGCCTCGGATTCCGAGCGCAATTCGCTCAAATACTGCTCCTGCCTTATCGGCGGGACGATGCTCATATCGGCGACTATAAGGCTTTGTCAGGTGCTGTATGACAACAGCGCAGGTCATCTGCTGGCAGGCTCGTCTATCGAGGTCTACGGCAACACCCGTGCCACCGACGAGCTTTCGACTATTGTTCTGTCGGTATTCAAGCCATTCTCGCTGATAGTGTGTATACTGATCCTGCTTATGTTCACAAGACTGCCGAGAAAGGTCTTTCTCCCTCAGGGCAAAAGTCTTCCAAAGCGCATAACCTTCAGCATATACGGTGTAGTTGCAGGGTTTGCGGTGGCGTGCTATGTTATATCCGTGCTCTTTCGCATTATATTCGGCACGCAGTTTATGTCGGTGCCGGGGGGCTTTGTCTGGTGCGATAATATGGGGCTGAATATCCACTGCTTCGGTATGCAGTATATACTCACACCCGTGCTGCACGCTGTACTGATGAACGGCATTATCCTCCAGCTTCTGCGGCAGTTCGGCGATTCCACAGCCATCATACTTACAGCCGCCGTCGAGAGTATAATGGCTATAAACCTCACAAACATCGGCACACACTTTGTCATGGGGCTTATAGTTGCAATGGCGACCATAAAAACAGGCTCAGTCATGAGTGCGATGATATGCCGCATACTTATAAACCTGATATTCTTCGCCCTTAAGCTCCTTGACACATCGTTGCCGAGCGTTGAGGATGAGTTTTATATGATGCTGGCGTGCATAGTCATGTTAGCGATCGGGCTTTTCAGCCTCGGGCGGCTCATCAGCTTCAGCGATTACTCGGTCAACATCAAAAGCGTTGACACACAGCTCACCTTTTCCGACAAAACAAGGACATTCGTAACGACCATGCCCACCATGTCATGGCTTGCCGCAAGCATGATAGTCTGGCTGTACATAATGGCGGCGTGATATGGATATACGTTTTATGAACGAGGCGATAGCCCTTGCAAAAGAGGCTGCCGCCCTGGGCGAAGTGCCTGTTGGGGCTGTGGTCGTGAAAAAGAGCACCGGCGAGATAGTCGGGCGGGGCTGCAACCGCCGTGTGAGCGACCGTTCGCCCCTTGCCCATGCTGAGCTTATTGCCATAGACCAAGCAAGCAAGCGCCTCGGCGGCTGGCGGCTGATTGACTGCGAGCTGTATGTGACGCTTGAGCCCTGCCCCATGTGCAGCGGTGCTATAATCAATTCGAGGGTCGAGAACGTCATCTTCGGCGCATACGACAGGCGCTTCGGTGCCTGCGGCTCGGTGATAACCCTCTTTGACCTGCCATTCAACCACAAGCCCGAGCTTACAGGCGGCGTTATGGAAGAAGAATGTGCAGCGCTTTTAAGCGATTTTTTTAAAAAGCTGCGTGAAAAGAAAACCAAATAGCAAAAGACACCGCACTTGAAATGCTCCCATTTTGTTAGACAATGTGGTATAATAGAGATATACCAATTTGAAATCTAACGAAAGGGGGCATTTTTATGCCTAAAGGAAAGCCGAACAAGAGATACACACCTGAATTTAAGATTATGGTCGTGGAGACGATGCAAAAAGAA
>JAFYET010000169.1 GCA_017544125.1 Ruminococcus sp.
ATTTTTGTTACCCCCACAACTCCCAATTTCTCACCCACAAAAAACAAAGGCATCGCCGCAAAGCGATGCCTCTGTGTAAGTCAAATATTTTTCAAAGCCGCAGACAGCTATCAGCCGCCTATGAGCCAGTCGTACATCTCCTTGTACTTGGCAGCGCTTGTCTGCCAGGAGAAATCCTGCTCCATGCCACGGAAAACTATGCCGTTCCAGTCCTCACGCTTATCCTCGTAGATGTACTTGGCATACATAAGGGTATTGTACATCTCGTGGGCGTTGTAGTTTGCAAAGCTGAAGCCCGTGCCTGTGTTGTCAAAGATGTTGTATGGGTAAACGGTGTCTTTAAGACCGCCTGTTTCTCTTACTATCGGCACTGTGCCGTAGCGAAGAGCCATAAGCTGTGAAAGACCGCAGGGCTCAAAGAGCGAGGGCATCAGGAAAGCATCGCAGGAAGCATATATCTTGTGTGCCATCTCCTCGCTGTAATAGATGTTTGCAGATACCTTGTTCGGGTACTTGCCTGCAAAGTAGCGGAACATATCCTCATACTTATAATCGCCTGTGCCGAGAACGACTACCTGCACGTTCTGCTGACAGATATTCTCCATCATATAAGCGATAAGGTCAAAGCCCTTCTGGTCGGTAAGGCGGCTGACGATGCCCACAAGGAAACGGTTGTCGTCAAGCTCCAGCCCAAGCTCTGTCTGGAGGGCACGCTTGTTGTTTATCTTCTTTTTGAAGACGGTCTTCTTATCGTATTTCTGATTTATGAGCATATCCTTGGCAGGGTCGAATTCCTTATAGTCGATGCCGTTGACGATGCCTCGCAGGTCATGCTGCCTTGCTCTCATAAGACCGTCAAGGCGCTCACCGAAGAAAGGTGTCTGTATCTCATAAGCATAGGTCTGCGAAACAGTCGTGATAGCGTCTGCATACACAAGACCGCCCTTGAGCATATTACCGTCCTGCTCGGTCCTTAGCTTATCTATCGAGAAATAGTAATCAGATAGTCCCGAGAGCCACTTGAACCTCGGCACACCGTCGTTGCCCTGGAATTTGAGGTTATGTATCGTCATAACGCTCTTTATGCCCTGATAGAACTCACCGCCTGCAAATGAATCATGCAGGTAAACGGGGATAAGACCTGTCTGCCAGTCGTGGCAGTGTATCACCTGAGGGCGGAAGCCTATAACGGGGAGAGCCGAGAGCACTGCCCTGTCGAAATACATAAACTTCTCGATATCCCAATGATGCTCAACGTAGGGCTTATCGCCGTTGAAGTAATACTCATTGTCAAGGAAGTAGAACTTAACGCCGTCATACTCTGTTTCGAGCACGCCTACATACTGGCTCTTGCCCGCAAAGTCCATATAAAAATGGCAGACATACTGAAGTGAGTTTTTATACTGCTCCTTCATGCAGGAATACTTGGGCAGGAATACCCTTACGTCATACTCCTTCTTATCAAAGCACTTAGGCAGCGAGCCCACAACATCGGCAAGACCGCCCGTCTTGATAAACGGCACGCATTCGCTGGAGACGAAAAGAATGTTTTTCATATATATTATCCTCCGTTTCAGATAGTTTTCTTATTCATTATATTATTATAACATATTCCCGATATGTAAATCAATAGTTATATTAACGATTTTAGGGGGTATAAACAATGCACAATTCACAATTCATTATTAAGGCATAAAAAACCCCGGGGCTTTTACCGACAAGCCCCGGGGCAAAGTACATATTATTCGGTCATTTATACAAACTCATCCACAACAGCCTTAGCACCTGCAAGTGCCTCGTCTATCTTCGCCTTGTCGCCGACACCTGCCATAGCGCTTTCGGGGCGGCCGCCGCCCTTGCCGCCTGTGAGGGCTGCTACCTTGCCGACGATCTTTCCTGCGTGTGCGCCGCCGGAAACTGCCGCCTTGCCGCAGGCGCATACGATGTTTGCCTTCTCGCCGTCAATGCCAGCAAGAATAACTATAAGGCTGTCATCATTGCCCTTCATGTCGTCAGCCATTTTTCTGAGCGCATCGGGCTTGGTGTTATCTAACTTGCCTGTGATGAGCTTAAACTCGCCCACTGTCTCGGCGCTGTCTGCAAGGGCTGCTGCCTTGCTTGCAGCTATCACGCCTCTGAGCTCGTCACGCTCCTTTTCAAGTGCCTTTATCTCAGCCATAACTGCCTGAGCACGGTTAACTATCTCAGCCTGGTTGTTGACCTTGAGCACCTTTGCTGTGTCAGCAAGGCGCTTGCCGTTCTCCTCCATAAGCTCGTAAACGCTGTAACCTGTAACTGCCTCTATACGCCTTACGCCGCTTGCTACCGAGCTTTCGGAAACTATCTTGAAAAGCCCTATCTTTGCGGTGCTGTCAAGATGTGTTCCGCCGCAGAATTCGATAGATGCTGTGTCATCGCCGCTGCCCATAGTTACTACACGAACCGTCTCGCCGTACTTCTCGCCGAAGAGCGCCATAGCGCCCAGCTTCTGTGCCTCGGCAATGGGCATCTCCTGCATGGTTATGTCAAGACCTGACATTATCCACTGATTTACCATGCCCTCGACCTTGGCTATCTCCTCCTCGGTAAGTGCCGAGAAGTGCGAGAAGTCAAATCTGAGCCTCTTGGAATCTACCAGCTGACCTGCCTGATGAACGTGGTCGCCAAGCACTGCCCTGAGAGCTGCCTGTAAAAGGTGTGCGTAGGAGTGGTTTCTCATAGTTGCAAGCCTTGTGAGCCTGTCCACCCTGAACTCCGCCTGCTGACCCTTGGTGATAACGCCCTCAGTCACCTTTACCTTGTGAGCAAACTTGCCGCCCACAGCCTTCTGAACGTCGATGACCTGTGCTGCACCTGTGCCGGTGGTGATAACGCCTGTATCTGCTGCCTGACCGCCGCTCTCTGCATAGAAAGGTGTCTGTGTTGCAACGATATATACCTCGTCGCCTGCCTTTGCTTCATCTATAAGCTCTGTTTCTGTTGCAAGGTAGTCGATGCTGCCCTTGTCCTCAAAGCGGTCATAGCCTGTGAACTTTGTTGTTACTTCCTTGTCGATCTGATGGAAAACTGTCTCGTCAGCGCCCATGTACTTCGAGTCGCCTCTTGCTGCACGGGCAGTTTCACGCTGCACCTGCATAGCCTTCTCAAAGCCTTCCTCATCAACGGTAAGACCCTTCTCCTCGAGTATCTCACGGGTAAGGTCAAGCGGGAAGCCGTAGGTGTCTGAGAGCTTGAAGCAATCCTCACCTGCAAGCACCTTCTCGCCCTTATTTGTAAGGTCTTCTATCATACCGTCGAGCAGCTTCATGCCTCTGTCGATAGTAGCGTTGAAGCTCTCCTCCTCCTTGGTGAGCAGCTTTACGATGTAGTCATACTTCTCTTCAAGCTCGTTATACTCTACCTTGGAGTTGTCAACTACTGTCTTAACTATATCCTTAAGGAACAGACCGTTTATGCCAAGGAGCTTGCCGTGTCTTACAGCACGTCTTAAAAGCCTTCTCATAACGTAGCCCCTGCCTTCGTTTGAGGGGAGCACGCCGTCGCCCGCCATGAATGTTACCGAGCGTATATGGTCGGTGATAACACGAATGGATACGTCCTTCTTGTATTCCTTGCCGTACTCGCAGCCTGCTATCTCGCAGATCTTGTCTCTGATAGCCTTGACTGTATCAACATCGAATATGCTGTCAACGCCCTGCATAAGTGCAGCAAGACGCTCAAGACCCATGCCCGTGTCAATGTTCTTCTGTGCAAGGGGGGTATATGTGCCGTCCTCGTGGCGCTCGAACTGTGTAAATACCAGGTTCCAGAATTCCATATATCTGTCGCAGTCACAGCCGACACCACAGGTGGGCTTGCCGCAGCCGTACTTCTCGCCACGGTCAAAGTATATCTCAGAGCAGGGGCCGCAGGGACCGTCAACGCCAGCCTCCCAGAAGTTATCTTCCTTGCCCATGCGGGTTATGCGGTCAAGGGGCACGCCTGCCTTTTCGTTCCATATCTTTTCAGCCTCGTCATCGTCCTGATAAACAGTAACATAGAGCCTGTCCTTAGGGAGCTTTAGAACTTCCGTAACATACTCCCACGCCCATGCGATAGCCTCCTCCTTGAAATAATCGCCGAAGGAAAAGTTGCCCAGCATCTCGAAGAATGTGCCGTGGCGTGCTGTCTTGCCCACGTTCTCGATATCGCCTGTTCTGATGCACTTCTGACAGGTGGTCATCCTCTTGCGGGGCGGTACCTCCTGACCTGTGAAGTAGGGCTTTAAGGGAGCCATGCCCGCAACGATGAGCAGCAGGCTGTTATCTCCCTGCGGTATCAGCGGGTAGCTCTTGTGGCGCAGACACCCTTTCTGCGCAAAGAAGTTAAGATACGACTCACGAAGGTCGTTAAGACTTGTCCATTCCATGATTTCTCGTCCTTTCATATGTTGGTTTTACAAAGTGTGATCTGAGCAGACACAAATGCGGCGAAGCCGCAGATAATTATGCATTATGCATTATGAATTAAAAAAAGCCCCGCCCCTGATATGGGACGAAACTTCTGATTCCGTGTTACCACCCAAATTGCAGAACATAAAAGATTTAAGTTCTGCCGCTCGTTTGCCTTTAACGCAGACCTACGCCTGTGCTTTCGCACAGATACTCGGGAGCAGCAGCAGGGGTACCGGTGTAAAGGCTCGCACCAAACGCCTTCTCTCTTGAACACCTGACATACGACGCATTCTCCGTCATCGCTTTTGATACTCATATATCATACCACTTTAAAAGGCGTTTGTCAAGGGCTTTATACAAAGTTAACATTTTAGTGCTTTGCAAACTGTGTAATATGTATGCTTTATGCTGTGTTTTGTGATTGACTAAAAGGGCAGATTATGCTATAATACTTTACGGTGAATGATATGAACGTAAACTACCTATGCCCCGTTTGCGGGCAAAAGCTCAAAAAGGGAGAAAATTCGTACAAATGTCGTGATGGGCACAGCTTTGACATCGCCAGAAAGGGTTATGTCAACCTGCTTACGACCAAGGGCAGAAACCCCGTCAAAGCAGGCGATAACAAAGAGATGATAAAAGCGAGGAGCGCCTTTCTCGACACGGGGCTGTATGAGCCTTTAGCACAGAAAATCGGACAGCTTGCAGCCGCCCTGACAGCGGGTATAAAAGAGCCTGTGATAATCGACTCAGGCTGCGGCGAGGGGTATTACACCTGCATTTATGCGCAGAGCGTGCCGAACGCCTGTATCATCGGAATTGATATTTCAAAGCACGGCATCGACCACGCAGCGTCAAGAGCAAGGCAGAAAGCCCTTGACAGCGTACGCTTTGCGGTGGCTTCGGCTTTCTCGCTGCCCGTCAGGGAGGAGTGTGCAGATGTTGTGATAAGCTGCTTTGCCCCCGTGAGCAATGACGAATACGCAAGGGTGCTGAAAAAAGGCGGGCATCTGCTTATCATCAGCCCGACGGAGAAGCACTTATTAGGGCTAAAAAACGTACTGTATG
>JAFYET010000170.1 GCA_017544125.1 Ruminococcus sp.
GAGTTATTTAATGGGTACAAAACAAAACATCAAAAACAGAAGAAGCGGCAAGGCAGGGCGCTTTGTTGTAATGAAAAATGACAAAAGAATGAAGGGCGAAAAGGTAAAGGAGACCAAAAGAAGAGGCGGAAATGACAATAACAAAAGAGATGATAAAGTAAAACTGTCTCCTAACGGCAGAGCAGCTGAAAGCATCTCAAAAGGCGGCAGCCCTCAGAAAAGGACACCTGTTCGCATTATCCCTCTCGGCGGCCTTAATGAGATAGGTAAGAATTTTACAGTTATAGAATGTGCGAATGATATGTTCATCATCGACTGCGGGCTTGCATTCCCTGACAGTGAGATGCTGGGTGTTGATATAGTTATACCTGATTTTACTTACGTTGAGCAGAATAAGGAAAGGCTCAGGGGTATCGTGCTCACTCACGGGCATGAGGATCATATTGGCGGTCTTCCTTATTTCCTAAAGAAAGTAAATGTTCCCGTATACGGCACAAAGCTGACGCTTGGTCTTGTTGAGGGCAAGCTGAAGGAGCATGGACTCCTCGGTGATGTCAAGCTTAATGTTGTGGTTCCGAGGCAGACAGTTAAGCTCGGCTGTATGGCTGTCGAGTTCATAAGGGTCAATCATTCGATACCCGATGCTGTGGGTATGGCTGTTCATACCCCTGCGGGCGTTATTATCCATACCGGCGACTTCAAGGTGGATTACACGCCTATTGAGGGCGGTATCATTGACCTTGCAAGATTTGCTGAGCTTGGTAACAGGGGGGTTCTGGCGCTTATGTCAGACTCTACCAACTCCGAGCGCCCGGGTTATACCATGAGCGAGCGCAAGGTTGGTGAGAGCTTTGAAAAGCTCTTCTCAAGAGCAGAGGGCAAGAGGATAATCATAGCCACCTTTGCTTCAAACGTCCACAGGATACAGCAGATAGTCAACAGCTGTGTTGAGCACGGCAGGAAAATGGCTGTTTCCGGCAGGAGCATGGTAAATGTTATAGGCAAGGGCATAGAGCTTGGCTATTTAAAGGTGCCTGACGGGCTTCTTATTGACATAGATATGGTGTCAAGATACACGCCCGAGCAGGTATGCATTGTTACAACAGGCAGCCAGGGCGAGCCTATGTCGGCACTTACGAGAATGGCATTTAACGAGCACAGGAATGTCTCGATAACGCCCAATGACTTTATAATAATATCTGCAACGCCCATTCCCGGCAATGAGAAATACGTTACCAGGATAGTAAACGAGCTGCTGAGGCTTGGTGCCGAGGTCATATATGAGGCTATGTATGATGTTCACGTTTCGGGGCACGCTTGTCAGGAGGAGCAGAAGCTCATTCTCTCCCTTACAAAGCCTAAATTCTTTATACCCGTTCACGGTGAGTATAAGCACCTGACAAAGCACGCACAATCGGCTATGAGCGTGGGCATTCCCGAGGAGAATATTATAATTGGTGCTAACGGACGAATAATCGAATCAAACGGCGTTGAGATGAAGATAACAGGTGAGGTTCAGGCGGGCAACATACTTGTTGACGGTCTGGGTGTCGGTGATGTAGGCGCTATTGTTCTTCGTGACAGAAAGCACCTTGCACAGGATGGTATCATCATCGCTATTGCAACGATCGACAGAGATTCGGGCATCATACTTGCAGGACCTGATATCGTGTCAAGGGGCTTTGTATATGTCAGAGAGAGCGAGGAGCTTTTAGAGGAAGCCAAGTCGATAGTGACAGATTCACTGCAAAAATGCCTTGACAGCAATATGAGAGAGTGGAACGCAATAAAAACAAAGCTGAAAGAAAAAATGTCGGACTTTATATATACAAAGACACAGAGAAACCCGATGATACTTCCTATAATCATGGAAGTGGATATGTAGAAAAAAGAAAAAACTTTTCATTTGATGAAAGGGGATGTGCCCTTTAAGGGCGAGCATTATGAAAATGAATTCTAACGGAGGAATGCAGCTGCTTATACGTATAACTACGCTTATACTTGCTGTTTTTTCGCTTATTGCGGCATTTGGCTATAACAGCACAGCAGGCTCGGGGCTTTCTAAAGCGATAATCGTTATCATGCTTATCCTTATCGTTTTCCTTGTCCTTGAAAACATTTCCTACGGCAAGCATCTTAAGAGAACGGTCTCTAAGCTGTCCTCTATGATAAAAAACAGCGAAAAGGAATCAATGAAGCATTTCCCTGCACCGGCAGTTATTATAGATTCTGACAACGATATCCTCTGGGCTAATGATTTCTTTAAGGATAAGCTGTTTGGCAATATAAACCTGTTCGGCGCAAGGCTTGATTCTCTGCTTAATATTGATATGCAGAAGGTCTATTCCGAGGAGGGCGACCTTGTATGTATCAGCGGAAGGTTCTATAATGCTATTGCAGTTCATACTGACAGAGCCAAGACAATGACCATGATATATTTCAAGGATACGACAGAGTTTGTTGAGCTTGATTACGAAACACGGCAATCGCATAAATCCGTCATTTTGATAATGATAGATAACTATGATGACCTTATGAGGAATTCTCTTGAAAGTGAAAAAGCTCACACCATGGTCGAGCTTGAGTATCTTATGGAGAACTTCGTAAAGGATACCAACTCCATATCAAAGAAGCTGTCAAATGACAAGACATTTGTTATAATGGAGCACAGATATCTGTCAAAGATAATAGAGAACCGCTTCAAGATACTTGAAGATGCAAGAAATATCAAGGTCGGCGGCAATCAGAGCGTTACGCTTTCTATCGGTGTAGGCACCTGTGCTGAAGATCTTGCACAGAGCGAGAGCTATGCAAGGGCTGCGCTTGATATGTGCCTCGGGCGAGGCGGAGATCAGGCGGCAGTCAAGACAGAGACGGGTTATGAATTTTACGGCGGCGTTTCCAAGGGCAGGGAAAAGAACACCAAGGTGCGTTCGAGAATGATGGCTAACAAGCTGTCAGAGCTGCTTATTGGCAAGGATAAGATACTTGTTATGGGGCACCGCTTCGGCGATCTTGACAGTATCGGCTCGGCAGTTGGTCTTGTGGGCGCATTCAAGAGCATGGGCAAGGAATCTTATGTTGTTGTAAACGAGGATACCTGCCTTGCCAAGAGCCTTATCAAGTATATAAGCGAGCACGATATATCAAAGTTCTTTATCGACCCGCAGGAAGCTCTTTCCAAGATGACTAATAATACCCTGCTTATAGTTGTTGATACTCATAACAGCGAGATCGTTGATTCCAAGGAGGTTCTCGAAGCAGCAAGAGAGGTAGTTGTTATCGACCACCACAGGCTTATGGTCAAGGCTATCGAGAATACAGCGCTCTTCTTCCATGAGCCCAACTGCTCATCTGCCTGTGAAATGGTCGCTGAGCTTTTGCAGTATCTTGATAATGGCGTTAAGCTGTCACCTCTCCATGCTGAAGCTCTGCTTTCGGGTATCATGCTCGATACTAAGAATTTCATAATGAGAACAGGCGTTAAGACCTTTGAGGCGGCGGCTTATCTTAAGAGTTTAGGCGCTGATACAGTAGAGGTCAAGAAGCTGTTTGCAAACTCTATCGAGACTTATCAGGAAAAATCGGCACTTATCACTAAGGCTGAGATATACAGAAAGTGTGCTGTTTCATGCACTACCGAAACATTCAGCAATATCCGCATAGCTGCCTCTCAGGCGGCAGATGAGATGCTTGGTATTACAGGTGTTAATGCATCATTCGTAATCTACGGCGACGAGAAGAATGCCAATATATCCGCACGAAGCATGGGCGGTTATAATGTGCAGGTGCTTATGGAGGCTATGGGCGGCGGTGGTCATCAGACTATGGCGGCTACACAGCTTCAGGTGTCTGTATCAGAGGCTAAGAAGCAGCTTTACGAAGTAATTGATGAATATATCAGAAACAATTCTTAAAATACAGGAGGACAAAAGTTATGAAAGTAATTCTTATAAAGGACGTAAAGGGCAGCGGCAAGGCAGGAGATGTTTTGAACGTTGCTGACGGTTATGCAAGGAATTTTCTGCTTGCAAAGGGCTTTGCGGTAGAGGCAACAGCCAAGAACCAGAATGACCTTGCAGGCAAGAAGGCTTCTGCACAGCATAAGCTCGATGTCGAAAAGGCTGACAATGAGAAGATTGCAGCTGTACTTGAGGGCAAGAATGTAACTGTCAAGGCGAAGGCTGGTCAGGGCGGCAAGCTGTTCGGTGCTGTTACTGCATCTACGATTGCTGATGCTATCAAGGAGCAGTATTCGCAGAATGTTGATAAGAAAAAAATAACACTCAGCTCCGAGATCAAGAGCTTTGGTGATTTCAGTGCTGTTATCAAGATGACACAGGGCGTTTCCTGCAAGATAGATATCAGCGTTATCGAGGAATAATACTTATTTGGAAGGGATAGTCAAGTATGGCAGGTGCAGATTCTCTTGAGAATGTATATGAATTACTGAATAAAGAGCCGCCTTTTTCGCAGCTTGCTGAGAGATCTGTCATCGGCGGTATGCTCAGATTCCCCGAAGAAGCGGTGCCGAGTGCTGTTGAGCTCCTGAAAGCTGAGTTTTTCTATGAGCATTTACATCAGCAGATGTTCTCGCTTATAGTTAATGCTTACTCCGATAATAAGGGCTTTACAGTTATTGATATTATCAATGAGCTTGTTAAACGAGGGCTTTTTACCAATGAAGATATGGCAAAGACCTTTATCATGGGGCTTTCGGATTATGTGGCATCGGTAAAGAACATCGAGAGTTACTGCAAGCTGATAATCGAGAAATATAACGTCCGCAAGCTGTTGAGCGTTGCAACGGATATTATCGACAATGTCAATGAGGGCACTATGGATGCCACATCTATGCTCGACATTGCCGAGCAGAAGATATACGATATACGTCAGGGCAAAGAGATAGACGGGCTTACAAGGCTTGATTCTATTCTTGTCGAGACGTATGCACATCTTGAAGAGATTTCGGGTCCCGAGGCTAAGGAACACCTTGGCGCAAGGACAGGCTTTGCGCAGATAGATGAGATAACCACAGGTCTTAATAATACAGACCTTATAATCATCGCTGCAAGACCTGCTGTTGGTAAATCGGCATTCGCTATAAATATTGCGACTAATGTATGTAAGAAGACACAGAAAGATGTAGTTATCTTTTCTCTTGAAATGGGTAAAGAGCAGCTTGCAAGCCGTATGCTTGCTACCGAAGCGCTTGTTAACAACACGTCGCTGAGATCGGGCAAGTTTGAAAAGAATGAATGGGAAAGGCTTGCTGAGGCGACTATAAGGCTTTCAAAGCTGCCTATGTATATTGATGATACGGGCAGCGTTACTGTACCGCAGATGAAAGCAAAGCTCAGGCGTGTCAAGAACCTCGGGCTTGTTGTCATCGACTATATACAGCTTATGGAATCACCCAACAAGGGGCAGGGAAGAGTTAACGAGGTCTCTGAGATAACAAGACAGCTAAAGCTCATGGCAAAGGAGCTTAATGTGCCTGTTATTGCGCTTTCGCAGCTTTCACGTGCTGTTGAAAAGAACGAAAGAAAGCCTATGCTCTCAGACCTGAGAGATTCGGGCTCGATAGAGCAGGACGCAGATATTATAATGTTCCTGCACAGGGATTATTACGGCAATGATGCTGACCGCTCACAATCTGAGGCTGACTGTATTATCGCTAAGAACCGTCACGGTACTATGGCTACGGTCAAGCTCGCATGGATAGGTGAGTATACTTTATTCAGAGGAATGGATATCAGACATGATGACATTGACCAGTAAGGTAAAAGAAACTATCAGCAGATATGAGCTGATCTCCGAGGGCGAAAGAGTTCTTGTTGGACTTTCTGGCGGTGCTGACAGCGTTTGTCTGCTGCTTTGCCTTAAGGAACTGGGGATAAATGTTTCGGCTTTTCATGTCAACCATAATCTCAGGGGCGAAGAAAGTATCAGGGATAAGGATTTCTGTATAGCTCTTTGCGAGCGGCTCGGTATAAAGATATATACTGCGGATATTGATGTCAAAGGCTACTGCGAGAAAAACCACCTGTCAATAGAAGAGGGTGCAAGAGAGCTCAGGTATAAAGAGCTTATGAGCATCAAAGCTGATAAGATAGCAACTGCCCATAATATAAATGACTGCCTGGAAACTACGATTTTCAATCTTGCAAGAGGAACCGGGCTAAAGGGGCTTTGCTCTATACCGCCAAAGCGTGACAATATCGTAAGACCGCTTATTGAATGCACAAGAGAGGAGATAGAGGGCTTTCTTGCTTCAAAAGGGCAGGATTTTGTTACCGACTCTACCAATCTTGAAGACGAATATACAAGAAATAAGATAAGACATAATGTCATACCCGTGCTTATGGGGATAAACAGTTCGCTGTATGCCTCATATTCCGAGACAAGAGAGCATCTGACAAATGATGAGATGTATCTTGAACAGCAGGCAAATGAACTGCTGTCGGGAGCTTATGTCAGTGAAAAAACATATGATGCAGGGGTGCTCGGTTCAAATAAGCACCTTATGCCCCATGTTATTTCCGGTTTGCTAAAGGAAAACGGCATAGAGGTTTCGGCACTCAGAACAAAAATGACAACCGAGACTATTCAAAACGGCGGCAAATACAATATCTGCGGCGGCATTTATGTGGTCTGTGACGGCAAGACGCTTCGTTTGCTTAGCGAAAATGAGTCTGTAAAGTGCGAAGACTTTGCAGAGCAGATCACAGGAATCCCCTCTGAAAGCCTTTTCTTTGGCAAAAGGGTAACACTTATCAAGCAAGAAGATTTTGAATTCAAAAAAGGTATCCACAAGGAATATAAGGGGAATATAATTGATGCAGATAAGCTGTCAGGCGGGATTATTCTCAGAAACCGCAGAAACGGCGACAAGATTGCACTTGCAGGCAGAGGGTTCACTTCAAAGCTGAAAGTGCTGTTTAATGAGAAGATTCCCCTCGAGGAACGGGGGATAATCGCCTTACTATGTGATGATAAAGGCATTTTCTTTGTCGAGGGCTTTGGTGTCGATGAGAGAGTTAAGGTCGATGAAAGCACAAAAAGTATTATAATTATAGCTATATCATAAATCTGTCACAATAGTGGTATATAATCTATTTTGTCAGTTTATATTTATAAATATCAGTAAAAGGTTGTGATCAATTGAAGAAAAACAGCGGTTTCAAAACGCTGCTGCTATATCTTGTGATATCGGCAGTTGCTATACTTGGTCTTGTATATGCACTTATGTCAATGAGCGCCTCTAAGGACGAGACTGAATATTCAACAGTTATGCAGTATTTTGATGACCTGAAAGTAAAGGAATATGAATTTGATCTCAATAACGGCAAGCTGACTTATATCCTAAAGGGCGAGACGGAGAAGAAGACATACACTGTGCCGAACGTTTCGCTGTTTGTGAATGAGGTGCTTGGCGGTGAGGACGGGTCAAATTACCGTAGAAGATATAACGCCGAAAACTCGGGTGAGCCGTTGAAATACGACCTCATACCAATATCAGATAACAGTTTCTGGCTTAATTTGCTGCCGACTGTGCTGATGATCGGTGTAATGATATTCTTCTTTATCTTTATGATGCGAAATGCGGGTGTCGGTAAGACGGCTAACTTCGGTAAAGTCA
>JAFYET010000171.1 GCA_017544125.1 Ruminococcus sp.
CAGCCGACCACCAAGCGCTTCTATCCGCAGAATGAGCTGGCAGGCGCAGTTCTCGGCTACATAAACGGCGACGGCGACGGCGTTTACGGGCTCGAGGCTTATTATGACGACTACCTCTCGGGCGTTGACGGCAGAAGTGTTACCGCCAAGGACAGAGATGGCGAGGCTATTCCCTACAAGTACAAGCAGAGCTTTGATGCGCAGGACGGCGATTCGCTGATACTCAATATCGACACGACGATTCAGCTCTACCTTGAAAGTGCGCTTAAAAAGTCGGTAGATGAATTCAACCCCAAGGAGCGTGCCTGCGGCATAATTATGAACCCCAAGACGGGGCAGGTGTACGCTATGGCGACCATAAGGGGCTGTGACCCCAACCGCCCCAACGAGGTGTATGATGAGACATATGCGCAGATACTTGCAGGAATGAATGAAGACAGCAAGGAATACGAAAAGGAGCATATAAGATACCTGACCAAGCAGTGGACAAACAAGGCTATATCAGAGCTTTACAACCCCGGCTCGGTATTCAAGGTGATAACCGGCTCATCGGCTCTGGAGGAGAAGGTCATAACCCTTGAAGGCCCCTTCAACTGCTCGGGCTCAAAGACCTATTCGGGAATAGATATCCACTGCTGGACATACCCCAATGCCCACGGGCCGCAGAGCTTTGCTCAGGCGATAATCAACTCCTGCAACCCGGCGTTCATGGAGATAGGTGAAAAGCTGGGCGCTGAGGGCTTCTGCGATTACTTCAAGGCATACGGGCTTACCGAAAAGACGGGCATTGACCTGCCCAACGAGGCTGACAGCATATACTACACCGCAGATACCATGTCTGACGTTGACCTGGCAGAGTCCTCATTCGGTCAGGCAAACAAGATAACACCCATACAGATGATAACCGCATACTCGGCGGCAATAAACGGCGGCTACCTCGTAACACCGCAGATAGTCAACAAGATAGTCGATTCAAACGGCAAGATAGTCAAGGAATTTGACCCTGTGATAAAGCGTCAGGTAATATCTGAAGAGACCTCGAAGGATATGCGTGATACCCTTGAATACAACGTTACCACCGAGCATTCGGGCAACTGCTATATTCAGGGCTATAAGATAGGCGGCAAGTCGGGTACATCGCAGAAGATGGACGTTGACTCGACAGGTAACACCCACGTGGGTTCTTACTGTGCGTTCGCACCTGCTGATGACCCGCAGGTGATAATACTTGTTATGGTAGATGAGCCCCAGGGCGATAAATACTACGGTGCACAGGTGGCAACGCCTGTATGCGTTGAGGCTATGACACAGGTACTGCCCTACCTCGGCTTCTTCCCCGAGTATACCGAGGAGGAGCTTAAGGAGATACAGGTATCTGTTCCCAACGAGCAGTTCCTGCCCGTAAATGAAGCAAAGAGCGCTATCGAGGCACTTGGGCTCAATGTCAAGGTCATAGGAAGCGGCGAGTCAGTCCTTAAACAGTCGCCAGCAGGCGGCACGCTTGTAAAGAGCGGCACGGTGCTTCTCTACACCGACGAGACACCCGAGCAGATGTATACAGTTCCGCCGCTGACAGGGCTCAGCAAGGAAAACGCCATTGAGGCGGTCGAGAGCGCAGGGCTCAATATCTGCGTAAAGGGCAACGACTCTGATGCAGAGAAGGCGGTAGCGCTTGCCGACCAGAGCATCGAGGCAGGCAAGCAGGTTCCCGAGGGGACTATCGTTTCGGTAACTATCACGGCAGTTGACGCACTGCACGAATAAGGAGCAGAATAAATGGGATTTTTAAATGCACTTTTTGGCAGGGAGAAAGAGGAAAAGCTAACAGCCGAGCATGAGCAGGCGGAAAAAACCGTGTACTTCCCTCTCGGGGAGTTCCATTTTGTTGATGCTGCAAACTGTGAGCCGCCCGAGTTTGGCTATGAGGGCGAGATAGAGTGGTTTGAGACGGCGGATGCCGATGACCCGTATGAAAGAATGCTCGGAGTTTATATCGACAGAGATACCGTGGATTCGCAGGGGGCTGACCTTTGCTACAGAAGGCTTGAAGAGTATGCCGCTGACAAGAGGGGCACCGAGAGAACGGTCAAGCAGGCAGCGGCGGAGTATTTTTTAAACGAGCGCAGCGATTTGTTTTTTGACAAAAGGCCAAATGATGCGGCAGAGCTTGCTGATGGCTTTGAGCTAAGATATATAAGCATATACAGAAACGGCGACACTGTTTTTTCATTGGAGCAGTATTCCTCCCTTGCGATAGAAGGAGATGTGTATGTAACATTCAGGGCTGACGGCAGCGTGAAATTTAGGTATACAGAAGGGTAAGGAGAAATTGATATGAAACTTTCACAGCTTTTGGAGGGGGTAGCGCAGACCTCCCTTCCCGATATCGACATCACGGATATAACAAGTGACACCAGAAAGGAAATGCGCCCGGGCTTTGCATTTGTGTGCATAAAGGGCAACACCTTTGACGGGCACGACAGTGCCAAGGCTATGACAGAGCGTGGCGCATCGGTTATAATCGCCGAGCGTGACTTAGGGCTTGATAATCAGGTCATCGTCGCTGACACAAGGGCGGCTTATATGAGGCTTTGCCTTAACTTCTTCGGCTCGCCGCAGGATAAGCTCAGGCTCATAGGCGTTACCGGCACTAACGGCAAAACGACCATAACCACCGTCACCAAGCGCATATTTGATAAGCTGGGTATAAAGGCGGGGCTTATAGGTACAGTGTCAAACGAGATAAACGACAGGGTGATACACACCGAGCGCACTACCCCCGAGCCCTATGATCTTGCAGAGCTTTTCTCGCAGATGGTGAATGAGGGCTGCGAATACTGCGTAATGGAAGTATCATCACAGGGGCTCGAGCAGAAGAGGCTCGAGGGCTGCCATTTCGAGGTGGGGGCTTTCACAAACCTCACTCAGGATCACCTTGACGTTCACGGCAGCATGGAGAATTACTATAACGCCAAGAAGATACTTTTTTCGCTCTCTGACAAGGCTATAATAAACATAGACGATGAATACGGCGTAAGATATAAAAACGAGATAACGATACCCACAAAGACCCTTTCGGTAAGGGGTGAGGCTGATTTCAGGGCTGATAACATAAGGCTTACAGCTCATGGGCTGGAGTATGATTTCAGCGACGGGAATGTGACACTTCCTGTGAAATTTGCAATGCCCGGAATGTTCAACGCTTCAAACTCGCTGACGGTAATAGCTATATTTGAAGCACTCGGCTTTGATGTTAAGCAGATAGTTCCCATGATAGCGCAGATAGAGGGCGTGCGTGGGCGAGTAGAGGTAGTGCCTACGGGCAGGGACTTTACTGTGATATGCGACTATGCACACACCCCCGATGCACTGGTGAACGTGCTGTCTACTATCAAGGAGTGTTCATCGGGCACGCTCAAATGCCTTTTCGGCTGCGGCGGCAACAGAGATGCTAAAAAGCGCCCGCTCATGGCAAAGGCAGCGGCGGAGTATGCTGATTTTCTGATAGTTACCTCGGATAACCCGAGAAATGAAGACCCCGAGCTTATCATCAAGGATATTCTCCCCGGGCTTGAGGGTACTGACAAGCCTTACATCACCATTACCGACAGGCGTGAGGCTATACACTGGGCGGTAAAGAACGCAAAAAGCGGCGATATAATAGTTTTAGCCGGCAAGGGTCATGAGGATTATCAGATACTTGCAGGAATGAAGAAGATACACTTTGATGAGCGTGAGGTAGTAGCAGAGGCATTGGCCGAGCTATAACAGGGTAAGGGATATCTTACTTCTTACCTCTCACATCTTACCTCTAAAAGGCGAAAGGACGGAAAAACCGATGGTTAATATGACACTAAAGGAAATAGTTGAGGTGGTAGACGGCAGCTTTGGTTATCCGTCTGACACGGAGGTTTCGAGCGTATGCACCGATACAAGAGCCATAAAGGCAGGCTGCGTGTTCATAGCCCTTAAGGGCGAGAACTTTGACGGGCATGATTTTGCGGCAAAGGCAACAGAGCTGGGGGCTGAGGCGGTAATAACCGAGCGCCCCATAGAAAACGCAAAGTGCATAGTGGTAGATTCCACAAGGCGTGCGCTTTTGAACCTTGCAAGCCATTACAGGAACAAATTTAAAATACCCCTTGTGGGCGTTACGGGCAGCGTTGGCAAGACATCCACCAAGGAAATGATTGCAAGCGTGCTCTCACAGGGCTACAAGACGCTTAAAACTGAGGGCAACCACAACAACGAGATAGGTCTGCCCCTGACCCTCTTTGAAATGGAGCAGGACACACAGGCGGCTGTCATCGAAATGGGCATGAACCACTTCGGCGAGATATCACGCCTTTCGCTCTGCGCCTGCCCGACTATTGCGGTCATCACGAATATAGGTTTTTCGCATATCGAGAACCTTGGCACGCAGGAGGGCATATTAAAGGCTAAAATGGAGATACTTGACGGCTGCTCGTATGAAGCGCCGCTGGTGGTCAACGGCGATGACAAGCTGCTTGCAAGCGTCACGCCCCATGGCAGCAGGCGTGTGGTCACATACTCCCTCTCAAAAAAGAGCTGTGATGTTTACGCATCAGATATAAAGACAAACGGCGGCGTTATAACCCTTGTTATAAACAGCAAGGCAGGTGCTACCCCCGTGACTATCAACTGCTACGGCGAGCATAACATAAAGAACGCCCTTGCGGCATTTGCAGTGGGTCTTGAGCTTGGCATGAGCCCTGAGGATATGGCAAAGGGCATAGCTGCATTCAAGCCCGACGGCATGAGGCAGAATATTCAAAAGCGTAACGGCATAACCTTGATAATAGATTGCTACAACGCAGCACCCGACTCGATGAAAGCGGGCATATCCGTGCTTTCGCAGGTGCAGGTGGCTGACGGCGGCAGGAGGATAGCTGTTGTTGCCGATATGCTTGAAATGGGCAAAATGGCACCCAAGCTGCACAAAACTGTGGGCGAGGCGCTGGGTGTGAGCACGGCAGATATGATATTCTGCTTCGGCGATAACTCAAAATACTACATAGAGGGCGCTGTAAAGAAGGGCTTTGATAAGGATAAGTGCTTCCACTTTGACTCGAGGGAGGAGCTTGCAAAGGCTCTCAAAGCCGAGGTAAGAGAGGGCGATGCCGTTTGGTTCAAGGGCAGCCGTGGCATGAAGCTCGAAGAAGTAGTAGATGCACTATAACGAGCTTACCCCGTACGGCGGCGTGCTTATGGCTTTGAGCTTTCTTCTGAGCCTTTGCTCTGGGATAATGCTCATACCGCTGTTTCGGTTTTACAAGACGGGCATTTATAAGCCCCATATAGGCGACAGGCTCAGGGGTGACGATTCATCGCCCCGTTTCGGCGGGGCTCTGATGATGCTGGGGCTCGGCGCAGGCGGCATCGGCAGCGTTGCGGTGCTCGGCGCAAGGGGCAGCTTTGACTCATCGCCCCAGAAGCAGCTGACAGCGGCGCTTTTGTATGTGTTCCTTGCCTTTGCAGCGGGCTTTTTGCAGGATTACATCAAGCAGAAGCTCAACCGCCCCGCAGGGCTTAAAGGCTCGCTTCGGTTTTTGTATCTGTGGGGGCTGAGTGTGTGCTTTCTTATCTCACTTAGGCTCATAAGCGGGCTTACGGGCGAGGTGCTGCTGCCGTTCAGGTGGGGCTTTGTCAGCTTCGGGATGTTTTATTACCCTGTCATAGGGCTTGTGATGACGGCGTGCATATACGCATTTCGCATACACGATACCTACGGCGGCGAGGAGGAATACTGCTGCGAGGGGCTTATGGGCACTACCATGCTTCTCACGGCACTTTTCTTTGCTGTGATGACCCGGGGCGGCTGCTCGCTGCTCGGCTATATCACCGCAGGCTCGGCGGCAGGGCTTATGATATGGAGCTTTTACCCCGCAAAGATATATTTCGGCGAGAGCGGGCAGCTGCTGTGCGGCGCTGCATTTTGTGCAATGTGTATAATATCGGGCAGAGAATTGCTATTGATATTTCTGCCGCTTTCTGCTATAATAGATATGTTGAGCTCATTTATCAGGCTTTTGCATTATAAGAGGACAAAGAGCGTGCTGCTGCTCGGCGGCAGCCTTCATGCCCACCTCAAAGCAAAGGGCAGGGGAGATGTGAGCATAATTATCCGCTCACTGCCGCTGACTGTTCTGGGCATTGCGGCGGGTGTGCTGTTTATAATTTACAGTAATGACATAATGAACATTTAGTTTTGATATATTTATTTGATATAATTAAGTATTGAGGAATGTAGGAGGTGTGTTTTTTGGCGCATAGGGAAATAAAGCGTATGCGTGACGGAAGTCTTGTGTATGAGCGCAAGGGCTTCAATGTCAAGAAACATACCGAGATAGAGATAGGCTCATCAAAGGATATAGCTACCGAAAGGAACGTTTTTTCCATAAAGCCTGTATTCTCTAAGGTTGACAGACCTTTTCTTATACTTGTGCTGGTGTTGCTGGGCTTCGGGCTTATGATGATGTTCTCGGCAAGCTATGCATGGGGGCTTGAGCAGGGCGACGGCTACTTTTACATAAAAAAGCAGGCGGTGTTCGCAGCCGGCGGTCTGGTGGTAATGTGGGTAGCTTCTATCATTGATTACCATAACTACTTAAACACCAAGGTGGCATTCGGCTTTTTCGCCCTGATGTGTTTGCTGACAATGTATACTGCTATTGCGGGTACGGCGACGGCAGATGCTTCAAGGTGGATAGTAATAGGGTCGTTTCGCTTCCAGCCGTCTGAGCTTCTGAAGATATCGCTGATAATAGTTTTTGCATATACGGGCGCTGTCAACTTCCCGAAATTCGCAAGCTGGAAGTATTCGACCATACCCTATGCGGCATATCTTACCATTGCGGCGGGTCTGCTTGCGTGGCAGAGACACATCTCTGCGGTAATGCTCATAACCATTCTCGGGCTTTCACTCATGTTCATAAGCGGCGTGCCGCTAAAGACTTTTATCAAGTTCCTGCTCATTCTCGGCGCACTTGGCGTTATTGCGGCGCTGGGTATGTATTTCCTGACGGGCAGCTTTTCCTATATTGAAGACAGATTTGCAGGCTGGCGTGACCCTATGTCTGATATCGAGGGCAAGACCCACCAGACATATAACGCCCTGCTGGCTATCGGCTCGGGCGGGGTGTTCGGGCTCGGCTTCGGTGAGTCAAGGCAGAAGTACCTCTACCTTTCGGAATCACAGAATGACTTCGTGTTTGCCATAGTCTGCGAGGAATTCGGGCTTATAGGCGCTATCGTGGTGATACTGCTGTTTTAACTGCTGATAGTTCACGGCTTCTATATAGCATCACGGGCTAAGGACAGGTTCGGTATGCTGCTCGCATCGGGCATAACGATACAGATAGGCTCACAGGCGCTTTTGAATATGATGGTCGCCTGTAACGCATTCCCGAATACGGGTATATCGCTGCCGTTTTTCAGCTACGGCGGAACGGCGCTTATAATCACGCTCGGTGAGATAGGCATTCTGCTCAACGTCTCACGCCAGGCGAGAACAAAGAAGAAAAGATGACGGTGTGTAACGCACTGCATAAGAGGGTGTTTTGAAATGCTTAAGGTGCTGCTTGCAGGCGGCGGAACGGCGGGTCATATAAACCCCGCACTCGCAATAGCCGAGATAATAAAGGAGCATCGCCCCGATGCCGAGTTTGCCTTTGCGGGCAACCCCAAAAAGCTCGAGGCGACCATAATCCCCAAGGCGGGGTACCGCTTTGAGGGAATAAATGTCGAGGGTATACAGCGAAAGCTCACCCCCGAGAATATAAAAAAGAATATTCACGCAGTGGGCTGCCTTATGAGGACGGGCTCACGGGCAAAGGCGATAATAAATGACTTCAAGCCTGACCTTGTGGTAGGGACGGGCGGCTATGTTTCGGGGCCGGTGCTGAGAAAGGCACAGCAGATGGGCATACCCACAGCGCTGCACGAGGCAAATGCCTTTGCGGGCGTTACCACAAAGCTGCTTTCAAAAAAGGCAGATGCCATAATGCTTACGGTCAAGGATACCAAGAACCTTGACCCGTCGGTAATGTCAAAGGTGACGGTGACGGGGCTGCCTGTCAGAAAGGCTTTTGATGCTATGGATAAGGCGCAGGCAAAGCAGAAGCTGGGCTTTGCGCAGGATGAGGTCTGTGTGCTCTCATGCGGCGGCAGCCTTGGCGCTCAGACGATTAACGAGAGCGTGCTCAAGCTCCTTAAATGGTATAAGGATAACGGTATAGTAGTTAACCACATACACTCATACGGCACCTATGCGGGGTATAAGGATTACCCCGAGAGGTTAAAGGCGCTTGGCATTGACTTTGAAAACGATAACAGACGGCTTATAAGCGATTATATAAATATGCCCGTGTGCATGGCGGCGGCTGACCTTGTGATAACAAGGTGCGGCGCATCTACTCTGATAGAGCTTGAAGCGATAGGCAGAGGGGCTGTGCTGATACCCTCGCCCCATGTGGCAGAGAACCACCAGTACCACAACGGCATGGTGCTCGAGCGTGCGGGTGCGGGCAAGGTAATAGAGGAAAAGGATCTTACAGACGAGCTGTTCATCGAAACGGTGAGCGGGCTGATAAAAGATAAAGAAAAACTGGAAGAGCTGGGGAGAAACTGTGCTTCTTTGTATATAAAGGACACAAATGACAGAATATGGGGCGTGCTTGAAAAGCTGATCAAATAAGGGCTGTCATAGGATATGTCATAAGGGAAGTAAAACAGATTCAAGGAGTAAGAAATATATGGCAAAAAAGAACCCTTCAATGGGCGGGCTTGAAGTGCCCGTGGGAATGGATGTCAATCAGGAGCTCGGCAGGCAGCTGATAGGCGATAGCTTCGGCAAGGGCGGCGCTCAGATGTCCAATCAGATAAATATGCTTGCAAGCAGCGATTTCGCCAGTGCTTCCACCAGGTATTCGGGGCTTGAAAAGATAGAGAACCTTGCAAACGAGCGGGCAAAGGCAAAGCGTGAAGAGGAACTCGACTTCATGAAGAGCATAGCCAAAAAGCCTGCGGCGACAAGGAAGACCATCGACAACAAGCCGGGGGCTAAGATAAAGATAGCGGGCAAGTATATACCGCTTGGCAAATTTATAGTGATATGTGTGGTAATTCTTACCATACTTACATCGCTGGCACTTTTCGTTCCGCCGGTGTTTGTGACGAACCTGGTCGATTCCAATTCGAGCAATGAGAATATCTTTGCCACAAAGGGCATAAACGAGCTGAGAGTTGAGTATGCAGATAAGTACTCTATGGAGGAAAATGACGCATTCAACTCGGAAAAGGCAGAGAATTACAGAGAAGTTTACCTTAAGTTCTTTGTTATAAATATGTCGGTGTTCCAGACGAGGATACCGCAGTTTGAGCTTGCAACACGCAATTCTACCGATGCTGACAGGATAGTGTATGTGGGCAGCGACAACCCCCACGCCACAGTGCAGCCTTTCTCAAAGGGCGAGGTGACTGTTAAGGTGCTTGTCAATGTCGAGGGGCTCAATGACTCGGAATTCAGCGAGATATTCAGAGGAATGGTGCTCTACACCGTTGATATGGACAGAAAGGTGACAAAATCCACCTTCTGCCCGTCGATACCTGCGATAATATTCGTTTCAGATGATATAACACTCTCGCTGGGCGCTTGATATTAACAAAATAGACCCGCTGTGCATATTATGACTTCGTACCACGCTTTTTGGGAAAGAAGGAAATGATATGCAGGGTTTTATTATTGAGGGCGGCAGTGAGCTTAAGGGCGAGATACGCACCTCGGGTTCAAAAAACGCAGCACTGCCGATGATAGCGGCGTGCCTGCTGATAAACGATGAGGTAAGGCTGCATGACTGCCCTTGCCTGAGCGATGTTTATTCATCGGTAAAGATACTTAACACCCTCGGGTGTAAATGCTCACTCAGCGGCGGCACGCTTACAGTGAACTGCAAGGCGCCTGTGAGCGACCATATACCTGACAGGCTGATGAGGCTGATGCGCTCGTCGGCGCTGTATCTCGGGGCGTGCATAGGCAGGCTCGGCAGCTGTACCCTTTCATACCCGGGCGGGTGTGAGCTGGGGGCAAGGCCAATCGACCTGCATCTGGCAGCGCTTGAAAAAATGGGCGTGTGCATAAGCGAAAAGCACGGCGTTATAGAATGTACCTGCCCGGGCGGGCTTCACGGGGCGCATATAAGCCTTTCATTCCCGTCGGTGGGGGCGACCGAGAATATAATGCTTGCGGCAGCCCTTGCAAGGGGCGAAACTGTGATATACAACAGCGCCCGTGAACCTGAGATAGCCGATCTTGCAGAGTTTCTGCGCAGGTGTGGTGCCGACATATCGGGCGATGGGTCATCGGTTATAAGAATAAACGGCGTAAAGGCGCTTCACGGCTGTGAATACAGCATAATGCCCGATCGTATAGTTGCGGCTACATACCTGTGTGCGGCAGCGCTTGCGGGCGGTGAGCTTATGGTGACCAATTCACGCATAGGGCAGCTTCGACCCGTTGCAGACGTGCTCTGCGAGGCAGGGTGCGATATATACGGGTATGATGACAGGATATATATAAGCAGAAAACGCCCTCTCAGGGCTGTAAAGACTATACGCACGATGCCCTACCCGGGCTTCCCGACCGATGCGCAGCCGCTGATAACGGCAGTGCTTTCAAGGGCGGCGGGGGTCAGCGTCGTGGCGGAGAATATATTTGAGAACCGCTTCCGTGCAAACCCGGAGCTTGTGCGCATGGGTGCCCGTATCAGAACAGAGGGCAGGGTTGCGGTGATAGAAGGAACTGACAGGCTCTACGGGGCACGAGTCATGGCGGCAGATCTGCGTGCAGGGGCAGCGCTGACAGCGGCGGCGATCTCGGCGCAGGGCATAACAGAGCTTGGAAATATAGAGTACATCGACAGGGGCTATGAGCGGCTTGAAAAGGCGCTGTCATCTGTCGGGGCTGTGATAACGAGAACACAGATATGACGGTATCGCCCTTAAGGCGTGTAAAACAGGGGAGAGAAAATGAAAAAGAGAAAGACATCACGTTCTGCCGCAGATGCGATAGCATCAAGGGGCGGCAGAAAGCTCCATAAAAAGCGAAAACGGATAAAGCTTGATATTCCCCCGAGGATAGTGTATGCCTTTGGCATAACTGCGGCTCTGGTGGTCGTGGTGATAATGGCATTCACCCTGTTCTTTAATGTAAAGCAGGCGGAGATACAGGGCTGTGAGCTTTATACCTACGACCAGGTGCTGCTGATGAGCGGCGTTAATAACAACACAAACCTTTTGCGAATGAACACCGATGTGGTGGAAAAGCGCCTGGTTCAGGGGCTGCCATATATCGAGGAGGCAAAGGTCACAAAGCGCTTCCCTGATTCGATTGATATAGAGCTTACCCCCGCTACGCAAAAGGCTAACATTGACGATGACGGGCGGTATATGGTAATATCATCGCAGGGGGTAGTGCTTGAAACTGACAGAAAAGCCCCCGTGGCAGGGCTGCCGACTATAAAGGGCTTTGAGCCTGAGAACGGCATCAAGCCCGGCGATGAGATGAAATCTAAGGACAATCTCAAGGCAAAGATAGTCAAAACGCTGCTTGACACCATAGATAAGCTGGGCTTTGACAAGATAAGCGATATTGACCTTACCGACAGAACAAATATAGTGCTAAGATATGACGACAGGCTTGATATCTACATAGGCTCATCCTATGATATGGAGTATAAGCTGGAGGATATGAAGCTGGTCATTGACAAGGGGCTTATAAGCTCGTTCAGAGGTATGCTGCGCTATACGGGCGAGGAAAGCGGTATTATGGCAAGGAGCGAAGATGCTATCAAGAGCCGTGACGAAGCACGCCAGAAGCGCAAGGACACCGACAAGGCTGATGATAAGAAAAAGCAGGACGAGACAGCACAGCCCGAAGGTGAGCCGCAGGACGGCGGCGAACAGGGCTATGAGGACGGGCAGGACGGCGGCGACCCCGCACAGACAGAGCCGCCTGTAACTACAGCCCCGCCCGAGACAACACCGCCCCCGCCCGAGACCACGACCTGGGCAGGCTGGTAGTCAGAGTTAAGATATTAGAGATAAGAAGTAAGAACAGAGACGACCCCGAGGTGACTTTTTGGGATTTTTGGGGGACGTTCACGTTCATCAAAAATGCCCAAACCTGTATCAGGCACCGAGCGGGTCGGCTCGGGGGTATGGGGGCTTTGCCCCCATTTAAAATAATCAAGAAGTAAAAAATAACACTATCTTATATATAAATTGCCTAAATTTGTACGAAATTAGGGATAGTTAATTGACAATTCACTAAAAATTTAAAATGATTTAATAAAAGCACTTGAAACTTTCGGGATTTTATGTTAATATAATAATGTATCATTTTATGTAAAGATAGAAAAATATGCCGGCCTGCCTGTGGGAGAGCCTCAGAGCTTGGCGGCTGAAACGGAGGATGTATAATATGTCATACGAGTATGTTGAGGCACCTGTTGAGGGCGCAAGGATCAAGGTAATAGGTGTCGGCGGCGGCGGCGGAAACGCACTTAACTGTATCGCAGGCGAGGGTATCGTAGGTAATGTTGAGTACATAGCTATCAATACCGATGTTCAGGCTCTTAAGGCTTCAAAGGCTACCGAGAAGATAGCTATAGGTCAGAAGCTCACACACGGTCTCGGCGCAGGCGCAAAGCCCGAGGTGGGTGAAGCTTCCGCTCAGGAGAGCAAGGAAGAGATATCCAAGGTCATCGAAGATGCCGATATGGTATTTATAACCGCAGGCATGGGCGGCGGTACAGGTACAGGCGCAGCACCCGTTGTTGCACAGATCTCGCAGGAGCTGGGCAAGCTCACGGTGGCTGTAGTTACAAAGCCCTTCAAGTTCGAGGGTGCCAAGAAGATGGAAAAGGCTGAGCAGGGTATCGCTAACCTTTTAGAGCACGTTGATGCACTCATCGTTATACCTAACCAGAACCTTCTATCCGGCGCTCAGAAGCTCACTATGAGAGAGTCTTATGCACTTGCTGATAACGTGCTCAAGACAGACGTTATCTCCATAGCTGAGATAATCACAAGACATGACGAGATAAACGTTGACTTTGCTGATGTTACAACTATAATCAAGAACGCAGGCTATGCTCACATGGCAATAGGTCACGGCGCAGGCAAGGATAAGGTGCAGGAGGCTGTTTCGCAGGTGATCTCCAGCGAGCTGCTTGAAACATCTATCGAAGGCGCTAAGAGGCTGCTTGTCAACATTACAATGAGCGAGGATATCGTAACTGACGAGATCGACGAGCTTACAGAAGCACTTACAAAGGCTGCTGACGAGAACGCTGAGATAATCTTCGGCAACGGCTATGATCCTGACGCTAAGGACGAGATA
>JAFYET010000172.1 GCA_017544125.1 Ruminococcus sp.
AGTGCTGTGCAGGCGGCTGGATATCAGGTTTTCCTCGCTGTCGATATCCGTTCCGAAATAGCATGAGTGTAAAAAGGGCGGTGCGGTTATGCGCACATGAACTTCCTTTGCCCCTGCCTCACGCAGAAGCCTTATTATCCTAGCACTTGTTGTGCCACGCACGATAGAATCGTCTATCATCACCACACGCTTCTCTGCCACCGTTTCCTTGATGACCGAGAGCTTTATGCGCACCTTGTCAGCGCGCTCTGCCTGTGTGGGCTCGATAAAGCTGCGGCCTATGTATTTGTTCTTGATAAAGCCCATGCCGTAGGGAATGCCGCTCTGCTCGGCGTAGCCGAGGGCTGCATCTATGCCCGAATCAGGCACGCCTATGACAACATCAGCATCGGCAGGGGAGTGCTGTGCGAGAATGTGCCCCGCCTTTATCCTTGAATGGTGAACGCTCACACCCTCAATGACCGAATCGGGGCGTGCAAAGTAGATATACTCGAATATGCACACGCTGCGCTTTTCCTTGGGCAGCTTGATAGATGTTAGACCGCTCTCGCTTATAGTCACTATCTCGCCCGGCTCGATGTCACGAATGAGCCTTGCCCCCACAGCGTCAAGCGCACAGCTTTCAGATGCCACAACGTAAGCGCCGTTTTCTTTCTGACCTATGCACAAAGGGCGCAGCCCGAATGGGTCACGAAAGGCTATCAGCTTTGTCGCTGTCATAACAATGCAGGAGTATGCGCCCCTGAGCTTTGTCATAGCCTTAGCTATCGCCTGCTCTGTCGAATCGCAGCCTATGCGCTCACGCACGATAGAGTAGGCTATCGCCTCAGTGTCAGATGTGCAGTGGAATATCGCACCCGACATCTCAAAGCTCTCACGCAGCTGTGCGGCGTTTACCAGGTTGCCGTTGTGAACAAGCGCCATGTTGCCCTTGATGTGGCGTATGCAAAGGGGCTGAATGTTGCTTGCCTCATTGCCGCCTGTGGTGGAATAGCGCACATGACCTACCGCCATTTTCGCTTCACCGAGCCTTGCAGCCCGCTCACTGTCAAACACCTCGGAAACGAGCCCCGAAGCCTTTTCGCAGCGCATAACGCCGTCATCGCACACGGCAATGCCGCAGCTTTCCTGTCCTCTGTGCTGAAGTGCATAAAGACCATAGCAGGTACTGCTCACAGTACCTGCGTCGTTGTCATATATACCGAATACTCCGCACTCTTCATGTATCGAACCGGTCACGGTATTTCCTCCTTAAAGCGGTGTGTAGCCCAAAAGATACTCGTCTGTCTCTCTTGCGCAGTCAATGCCCTCACGAATGGCTCTAACTACCAGCGACTGCCCTATGTGAGCATCGCCCGCACAGAAGAGCTTGCCGCCCAAGTGGTGGCTCTTGGTGTCAAGGCGGTTGCGCTCGGTGAGCTTAACGCCGAATGCTTCTGCGATATACTCCTCACACCCGAGGAAGCCCGCAGCTATGAGTGCCAGCTCGCAGGGGATAGTCTTTTCGCTGCCCTCTACCTGCGTCATCTTGCCCTTTGAAAAATCAAGTGCTACTGTCTTTATAGCTGTCAGCTCGCCCTTCTCGTTTTTGATAAACTCCTTGACGGTGGTCTGATATACCCTCGGGTCATGCCCGAAGAGTGCTGCTGCCTCCTCCTGACCGTAGTCTGTCTTGCAGACCTTCGGCCACTCGGGGTAGGGGTTGTCGGCCGCCCTCTCGTCAGGCAGCTTGGGCATCATCTCAAGCTGTGTCACCGACTTGCAGCCCTGCCTTATGGCTGTGCCGACGCAGTCGTTACCCGTGTCGCCGCCGCCTATAACCACGACGTTCCTGTCCTTGGCTTCAAGGGGCTTGTTGCCGCTCATAAGCGCCTTTGTGCAGTCTTTAAGGTAATCTACCGCAAAGCGTATGCCCAAAGCATCACGCCCGTCTGCCTTTATGTCCCTTGCCTTGCCCGCACCGCAGGCGAGGATAACTGCATCAAATTCCTTGTCGATGTCGCTTGCCTTGACGTTGCCGCCAACGTTTGAATTTGTGCAAAACTCAACGCCCTGTGCTTCCATCAGAGCTATGCGGCGCTTTATAACTTCCTTTTCGAGCTTCATGTTGGGTATGCCGTACATGAGCAGCCCGCCCGGGGCATCCTCACGCTCGAATACCGTCACATCATGCCCTCTTTTACTGAGCATCTCGGCAGCTGAGAGCCCTGCAGGGCCCGAGCCGATAACGGCTATGCGCTTGCCTGTTCTGTGCTGCTGCACGGTGGGCTGCATAAGCCCTTTTTCAAAGCCGTATTCTATTATCATTCTCTCATTGTCACGCACGGTGACGGGTGAGTCGTTGACACCGCAGATGCAGGCTTTTTCGCAAAGTGCCGGGCATACCCTCGATGTGAACTCGGGGAAGGGGTTTGTCATCAGCAGCCTTTCAAGTGCAAGCTCTGTACCCCCCCTGTAAAGCAGCTCGCCCCACTCGGGTATGAGGTTGTTCAAAGGGCAGCCGCTCATCATGCCGCCTATGAGCTGCCCGTTCTGGCAGAAAGGCACGCCGCAGTTCATACATCTTGCCGCCTGCTTTCTTCTCTCGCCCTCGTCAAGCGAGTAGTGGAACTCTTTGAAATCCTTTATTCTTTTCAGGGGCTCCTCGGCTTTGTTTTCCTGCCTGTCATATTCCATAAAACCTGTAGGCTTTCCCATAGCGTCATTTCTCCTTCTTTATAAGCTCAAATGCTTCTATTTCCGCCTGCTCGTGTGTCAGACCCTTTTCTTCAAGCTCTGCCATAGCCTTGTGTATGCTTGCATAGTCGTGGGGAACTATCTTCTTGAACATCGGCAGGTATGAGCCGAAGTCATCAAGAATGTGCCTTGCCTTCTGCGAGCCTGTCTTTTCATAATGCTCACGGATAATTGCTTTGAGGTTCTCTATGTCGTACTTCTCAGTCACTTCGGAGGAGTTTACAAGCTCTTTGTTAAGGCGCATATAAAGATCCCTGTTCTCATCGAGCACATAAGCTATGCCGCCCGACATACCTGCTGCAAAGTTCTTGCCCGTGCTGCCGAGTATAACTGCAACGCCGCCTGTCATGTATTCACAGCCGTGGTCGCCAACGCCCTCGCATACAGCAGTTGCGCCCGAGTTTCTTACACAGAAGCGCTCGCCTGCAATGCCGTTTATGAATGCCTTGCCCGATGTTGCACCGTAGAGGGCAACGTTGCCGCAGATGATGTTTTCATCAGCCTTGAAGCCCGAGCTCTCGGGTGTTATGAGTATCAGCTCACCGCCCGATAAGCCCTTGCCGAAGTAGTCGTTCGAGTCACCTGTGAGCCTGAGTGTAAGCCCCTTGGGTATGAATGCACCGAAGCTCTGACCGCCTGCACCCTGGCAGTTGACGGTGAATGTGCCTTCTTCTAAGTTTGTGCCGAAAAGCCTTGTTATCTGTGAGCCGAGGGCTGTGCCGAATGCACGGTCGGTGTTTGTTACATCAACGTCTATGCTCTTCTTCTCGCCTGATTTGAGTGCTTTGGCAAGCTGTGCTTTGAGCACACGCTCGTCCATTGTCTTTTCAAGCTCAAAGTCGTATTTGTCAGCTTCTTCAAAGTGCTGCTTGTCTGCATCTGAATAGAAGAGTATCCTTGAAAGGTCAACGCTCTTGTCTGCTGTGCTGTAAAGCAGGTCTGTTCTGCCTATGAGCTCATTTACTGTTCTTATACCGAGGCGTGCCATGTATTCTCTCATTTCCTCAGCCGCAAAGCGCAGGAAGTTGACGATGTATTCGGGCTTGCCCTTGAAGCGCTTTCTAAGCTCGGGGTTCTGTGTTGCTATGCCCATAGGGCAGGTGTCCTTGTCGCATACACGCATCATAACGCAGCCCATAGTTACCAGCGGGGCTGTTGCAAAGCCGTATTCCTCGGCACCTAAGATAGCTGCAATGAGTATGTCACGCCCTGTCATGAGCTTGCCGTCTGTTTCAAGCACTACCTTTGAGCGCAGACCGTTCATGCATAAGCACTGGTGAACCTCTGCAAGACCCGACTCCCACGGCAGACCTGCGTTGTAAACCGAGCTGCCGGGTGCTGCACCTGTTCCGCCGTCAAACCCCGAGATGAGTATTACCTGAGCGCC
>JAFYET010000173.1 GCA_017544125.1 Ruminococcus sp.
AAGGGCGTAATAATACATTTCCTCATACACCTGTTTGTAGAGCAAGGCAAAAGCCTTAGCGTCACCCTTTGCCGCCCGTATAACGAGCGAGCCGTCAGTTTTTGTTTTCATAGTTTTCTCTCCCGGGAGTTTTGTTTTT
The DNA here is from genome assembly GCA_017544125.1 of Ruminococcus sp. GTDB lineage: Bacteria > Bacillota > Clostridia > Oscillospirales > Ruminococcaceae > NK3A76. The sequence goes on from JAFYET010000173.1 coordinate 140, forward strand.
TTGTGTTAAACGCCGTTTTCATATAATAGGTGAGCAGAAAGTGTTTAAATGTTGCAAGTTCATAATTCTTTTACAATTAGAGGTAAGATGTTAGATGTAAGAGGTAAGAAAAGGAGGCATCTTACTTCTTGCCTCTCATCTCTTACCTCTAAAAAAAGCCGCCCTTAGCGGACGGCTCTTACAGATCATTCTTCTATGTATATCCTCTTTATTATCTGCGGCTCAACAGGCCTGTCGGTAAAGTCTGTCTTTACTGCGGCTATCCTGTCAACAGCCTCGATGCCCTCTACTACCTTGCCGAAGGCTGCATACTGCCCGTCAAGGTGAGGAGAATCCTGATGCATGATAAAGAACTGTGAGCTTGCGGAGTTGGGCATCTGCGAACGTGCCATTGATATAACGCCCCTTGTGTGCTTTATGGGGTTGTTAACGCCGTTTGCTAAGAACTCGCCCTTTATCTTCTCTTTAGCGCCGCCCATGCCTGTGCCCTGGGGGTCGCCGCCCTGTATCATAAAGCCCGAGATCACTCTGTGGAAAATGAGCCCGTCATAGAACCCCTGACCCACCAGCTTTAAAAAGTTCTCTACCGTTATAGGTGCGGCATCGGGATAAAGCTCGAGCTTCATCACATCGCCGTTTTTCATTTCTATTACTACCATTTTACATTATCCTTCCTTGGTCTTTGGCAGGAAATCGGCATCATACTGATTTTTAAGGTCAGCAAAATACTTTGCTACGGGCGTATACTCGCCGCTCTTCTTTCCGAAAAGCCCCTTGCCCTTTTCCTCATACATTACAAAATCATGCTCGCCGTTTTCCTTTACCACGCTGTAAAGTCTGTTTGTGCGCTTGAAGTGGTCGCCCTCATCGAGGTTACGGTCAAAGCAGCAGAATATGTCCTTAGCGATAAGCTCTGCTAAATTCTGCGTCTTGTGATACTGGTCAAGGTTTGCCCAGTTGTCAAGGTCTTCCTTAAAGAATGTGAGCACGGGCACGCCGTTTACCTCCATCTTCTTGAATATCCTTGCAAGGCACCTTGCAGCGTCCTCCTCGGTGAGCTTTTCAAGCCTTACGTTTTTGAAATCGAGTATATAGCTCTCGAATGTCTCATTGAACAGCTTCAGATAGGGGAAGGGCTTTCCCTTATCAGAATACTTGATAATAGCATTATCTGTATTTATGTTCATGATACTGTATCTCCTATTCTATCTACCGGTATATCTGTATTATATATAGTATGTGCTTTTGTCTGTTATATGCAGCCCTTATCTTCTGGGTGCCTCAGGCAGTGTCTCCATGCTCTTTGCAAGCTCTTCATCGCTTACCTGTGAGACCTCGTAGACCTTTGCAGCCTCTTTGGCTCTGTGAGCGTTGACCTCGTTCATCATGCTGTCCACCATGCTCGAGAGTGCGTCTGCATCGTTTATCTCGGTTATCGACTGGTAGAGTGCGTCCTTAGTCTCGTCCTTGGGTGCCTGCTGAAGCTCGCTCATGCCCTTTGCTACTTCCTCATCGCTTACCTGCGATACTTCGTAGACCTTTGCAGCCTCCTGCGCTCTGTGGGCATTGACCTCGCTGAGCATATCGTCTACCTTATCGGAAAGCCCTTCGGTATTTGCCGAGGATATATCCTGAACGTGAGATCTGAGGTATCTCTCATGCTCTTCCTTATAAATAGCCTCATACTTCTCCTGAGCATCGGCTACCTCGCTGTCGTCAACAAGCCCGTACTGCGAATAATCCACCTTGGGCTGTGCGCTCTTTTCGGCAAGCTCCAGCTCCAGCTCCTGCATCTTCTTCTTGATGTCATCGGGATTGATGGATGCGGGGCCGTCGAGCGGCTCAGCCGGTGCGGCTGCCTTTCTCGGTGAAGGTGTACCGAAAATATCATCAGCATTGACTGCGGCAGGCTTTGCTGCGGGTGCGCCTGTGTTTACCTGCCTGGGCTTTACTGAAGGTGCCCCGAAGATATCATCCGGATTTACAGTCTTGGCAGGTGCCGAAGGCTTTATCGGCTCGGGTGTTTTCTTACGGCTAAAAAGACCCATTGTATTTCCCCCTTATATATAATGTATAGTATTGACAAATTCTGCTTACGGGGCGGTTATGTTTATTTAAAAAACAAAATCTACCCCATAATATATAATTCTATTATACACTATTTTTTTGCAAATTGCAAATACTTTTTGATAATTTTTCAAAATTTTTTGGGGTAATTTTATTACAATTCGGTGATGTTAAATATTAGTTAATAATTAGTTCATCGAAAGTTGACAAAATCGGGCGATTTTTTTGTTATAATATTTTATAGGTATAAATTTTTATACTTTTTTGAAATTCTGCTCTACTTTATATATCAGAAGGGATTGATATGGAAAATGGCAAATGTAACAATCGGCGTTACAGCAAAGGAGCTGTTTGCGTGTAACCCTTTCCGTGTGCTCGGTGTACCGGTAAATGCTCATTCAAATGATATAGAGGCGGCGTACAACAGGCTCTCGTCGCTTGCAGCTGCCGGTCAGCAGGGGTCGTACACCACGGGGTTTGATTTTGACTCGCTGCCCAAGCTGTCAAGAACGGCTGCCGATGTAAATACAGCCTACGGCAAGCTCTCGAGCAACGGCTACCGCTGCTTTGCATACAGCGACCCGCAGTTCACCGTGGCGCTGACTATAGATGACGTAGCGCTCAATCTGCAGGATATCAGCTGCTATGACTGCTTCCTGCGCTGCTATATGTGGCTGGTCATAAATGACCGTGACTTTGAATACCCCGAGATGTGGAGCGCACTTGCCAGGTACATAGACAAGCTAATAGATTCCACCCCGGCTGAGTGGCCTGCACTCTTTGATAACCGCTTCCCCGATGAGATGATAGGTCAGGGCGGGCAGGCATTCGCCTCCTTCCACCAGACCTTCTGCGAGATAATACTCCTGCCTATCAAGGAAATGGTAAGAGGCTCGATGAGATGCCAGAAGGCACTCGATATACTGAGAGTTGCAAAGGTAGACGTTGATACAGTTTACCCGCCAATAGAGATACCTCAGAGGAACAAGCCTCTTCCCGGTCAGCCTCAGCCCAAGCTGAAGCTCGCCGTTATCGAGGAGGAAATGGTAGGCGGCTTCTCCGAGAACAACGACTTCGGTGCTGTTTCGGGCAGCTCTATCTCAATAGGAGACCTGTCATCGGCAGAGCCTGCACCGGCACCTGCCCCGGCTTATACACAGCCCGCTCCGGCTCCGGTCTATACACAGTCTGCACCCGCTCCGGTATATACACAGCCTGCACCGCAGCCTGTAACACCGCCGCCTGCACCTGTTACACCGCCCCCGGCACCCGCACCTGTGGCACCCCCGCCGGCAGCACCTACGCGCCAGCCCACGACGGTTTCTCCCGTGAGCCTGAGCCCGTCGACTCCTGTACAGTCTGCACCGCAGCCTGCACCCCAGCCTGTGCCGCAGCTTACAAGACCCGCACCTACACTCACACCGCCCCCCGCACCTGTGGCACCGCCCCCGGCACCTGCACCGCAGCCCGTGGCACCCGCACCTGCGCCCCAGCCTGTACCGCATTTTGACCCGATACAGAAGCTCGACCACAGCGGCCCGACCCAGTCGGTTTCCCTCGGCGGTTCTTCCGCAGTACATACAGCTGCTATCCAGGCATCGACCCTTATGAGCGAGGAGGATATAGCAGCAGAGCAGGCAGAGCAGAGTATGTATACAGATACTCTCATACAGCTGCTTCGCTCGAGCAACAACACCTCCATGAAGGCTGTTGACACCAAGCACGCATTCAACAACGGTGATGTTCAGCTCGCTGACGGTCATATAAAGCAGGATCTCTCGATGGATGAGCTTAAGATAAACTCAAAGCTCTATGACGAGAGCAACCTAACAACGGGCAACGAGATGCCCAAGACATTCGAGCAGAAATACAAGAAGATAAATATCGACGATATGTTAAACCCCAAGCTCGTAGGTGCTGAAAGGTCGCAGATGGTCGATCCTATAAGGGATTACTACAGCAAGGAAAAGGCATTCAAGAAGGCGAGCAACAGATGGCTGAAGCTGTCCATTATCCTCGGCGTTGTTGTTGCACTTGTGGTAGTGCTCGTTATGCTTGATATCATTTAATATGTGTTCAAAGACCCCGTGCTGTGCGGCAGGG
>JAFYET010000174.1 GCA_017544125.1 Ruminococcus sp.
CATAAAGAAAAATGATGAAAGCGCAGGTCGGTAACGGGCTGCGCCTTTTTTAATGCATAATGCATAATGCATAATTGAGGTGTTTTCCGAACGATGTTGGTTAAGGGGAGTTTCTCGCTTGTCCGATGCTGCATTCGGTGATCAGCCCCTGCATAATCGTTTTGCCCGCAGCACTCTTTGCCGCCTAACGCTGATTTTTAAACAAATATTTTCGGCAAATATGTATAAAAACAATTGACATTTTATTCTATTTGTGATATAATTACACATAGAGAACAAATTGGCGGCGAGGGGTGAGAAGAAAAATGAAATTCCCGCCTGGAAGAAAGATAATGCTGATGATGATAATTATAGCGGTGGTGCTTACTGCAACCTGCATCATTGTCAGTGATATAGTTTTCCGTGACATAATGAACGATGAGTATGCCATGACGGCAGATGCCAATGCAGCCACCGTGGCTGTTACCGTTGACGGCGATAAAATGGAGGCGTTTGCCCAGAAGGTCTACGACATATACAAGGCATCTGACAAAAAGGTAGACAACACAAAGACCAATGACCCGGTATTTGATGAGTATTCCGAGCAGTTTCTGCCGCTTATGGAAACAGATGAATACATAGAGATGCGTGAGGAGCTGCAAAAGATCCAGGACGTGAGCGAGGCTGACTGTGTATACACCCTGCTGCCCGTGCCCGAGGACAAGACGCTTATCTACCTTGTAGATGCGGCTATCGAGGACGATGACCTTGTTACCCCCGGCTGCTACGACTTAGCGGAGGAGTGCTGCTATAAATACCTTGGCGACTTATCAAAGGGCTTGCCGGCGTTTATCACCAACACCGTTGAGTACGGCTGGCTGATAACCTCCTGCGCACCCGTTTACAACAGCAACGGCGAGGTGGTATGCTTTGCGGCGGTAGACCTCAGCATGAACGAGATATATGAGACCGAGCGGCATTTCCTTTATATACTGGCAGTGCTGCTTTTGGGCATAACTGCGGTGATATGCATTATCTTCATCATCTTTGTAAAATACAAGATAGTGCGCCCCATAAATCTGCTTTCAGAGGCGGCAGGGCAGTACAGGAACAAGCAGGTGAACGATGCCCACAACGAGTTCGGCTCTCTCAAGATACACACGGGCGACGAGCTGGAGATACTGCTTGGCTCAATGGTGCAGATGGAGAAGGACATCGACAACTACATCGACAACCTGACCAAGACCAAGGCGCAGCTCAGCACCGCAAGGCAGCACGCCGATGATATGCACGAGCTGGCGCATATGGATTCGCTGACGGGCATACGCAACAGGCTTGCCTACGACAAGGAAATGGAGCGGCTCGATAACGACATTGAAAACGGCTATCTGCGCTTCGGCATAGCGATGATAGACTTAAACTACCTCAAATACACAAACGACACCTACGGTCACAAGTGCGGCAATGCTGCGATAATCAAGCTCAGCCGCATGATATGCGATGTGTTCAAGCACTCGCCTGTGTTCAGGATAGGCGGTGATGAGTTTGCGGTCATACTCAAAAACCACGACTTTGACCACATCGAGCAGCTGGTCGATGAGTTTGAGAGCCGCATTGACAGCATAGCCGATGACACATCTATCCCTCCGAGCGACAAGGTCTCGGCAGCTTTGGGCTATGCGATATTCAACTCCGAGACGGACAAGAGCGCTGATGATGTTTTCAAGCGTGCCGACACCAATATGTACGAGCGCAAGAAAGCCATGAAGGCGGCGAGAGGGCTGCCTACCAACGGACGCTGACGCCCACCCTCCGGCACGGCAGAGCCGTGCTGCCTCCCCTTTCAGGGGAGGCTTTTTTCTGCTTCGGGGCTTTTGTCTGCCCTTTTAAAATCATCGGCGCTCTGCGCCGCACCTTAACTGTTAGCTGTTAACCGTTAACTGTTAACTTGAAAGATTCCCTCTTGAATTTTCCTGAGAAGTGTGGTATAATAGATGAGTAATCAAATAAATATGGAGGTCATAACAATGGGAATGTTTGACAAGTTGATCGCAAATCTTAAAGCAAGCAAAAAGACTATCGTGTTCACAGAGGGTACAGATGAGAGAATACTCTCGGCGGCTGACAGGCTTCTTAAGGAAGAGCTTATGGGCGTAGTGCTCTGCGGCAATGTTGATGAGGTAAAGGCTGCTGCAGCAAAGGGCGGCTTTGATGTTTCAAAGGCTGAGATACTCGACCCCGCAACTTACCCCGAGATGGACGCACTCGTAGCTCAGATGGTAGAGCTCAGAAAGGGCAAGATGACAGAGGAAGAAGTAAAGGCAGCACTTGCAAAGAGCAACTACTTCGGCACAATGCTCGTTAAGGCAGGCAAGGCTGACGCTCTGCTGGGCGGCGCTACATATTCAACAGCTGACACAGTTCGCCCCGCATTACAGATAATCAAGACAAAGAAGGGCTCAAACCTTGTAAGCTCCTCGTTCATTCTTTTCAGAGAGAAGGATGGCAAGGAAGAGAAGATAGCAATGGGCGACTGCGCTAGAGACCTCGGCTACACAGACAGGCTCGACAAGGACGGCAACGTTGTTCTCTCGGCTGCACA
>JAFYET010000175.1 GCA_017544125.1 Ruminococcus sp.
ATCTCGCCGTTTGGCTCAATGCCGTCAAGAATAAACGGCGAGCCTAAGTTTGAGGTCATGATGATAACAGCGTTCTTGAAATCCACCGTTCTGCCCTGAGAATCGGTTATACGCCCGTCATCGAGCACCTGCAGAAGAATATTGAAAACATCGGGGTGTGCCTTTTCCACCTCGTCAAGAAGAATAACGCTGTAGGGCTTTCTTCTTACTGCCTCGGTGAGCTGACCGCCCTCCTCATAGCCCACATATCCGGGAGGTGCGCCTATAAGCCTGCTGACCGAGAACTTCTCCATATACTCAGACATATCAATACGCACCATGTTCTTTTCATCGTCAAACAGCGCCTCGGCAAGTGCCTTGGCAAGCTCGGTCTTGCCCACACCCGTAGGACCTAAGAAAAGGAACGAGCCTATGGGCTTGTTTGGGTTGGCGATACCTGCCCGTGAGCGGAGTATTGCCTCGCTGACCTTGGTTACGGCTTCGTCCTGCCCGATGACACGCTGATGAAGTATGCCCTCGAGCCCTAAGAGCTTTTCACGCTCACCCTCCATGAGCTTTGAAACAGGTATGCCCGTCCAGCGGGAAACTATGCGGCTTATCTCCTCCTCAGTCACCTTATCGTGGAGGAGGGTATCGTCCTGCTTGTTCTCAGCCTGCTTTTCAAGCTCTTCAAGCTGTGCTTTGAGGCTCGGCAGCTTGCCGTATTTAAGCTCTGCCGCCTTGTCAAGGTCATATGAGCGCTCGGCAAGCTCTATCTGCGAATTAACAGACTCTATCTCCTCTCTTATCTTTTGCAGCCTGCCGATAGAGTTCTTCTCATTATCCCACTTGGCTTTCATTGAGTTGAATTTCTCACGGTATGCAGCAAGCTCTTTCTGAACGTCTGCAAGGTGCTCCTGAGATATCTTATCTGTCTCTTTTTTAAGGGCAGCCTCCTCTATCTCGTGCTGCATTATCTTACGAGATATGTCATCAAGCTCAGAGGGCATCGAATCCATTTCCGTCTTTATGAGTGCGCAGGCTTCATCAACAAGGTCGATAGCCTTATCGGGCAGGAAGCGGTCGGTGATATATCTGTTTGAAAGGGTAGCTGCGGCTATCAGGGCAGAGTCGTGTATCTTTACGCCGTGGAAGACCTCATAGCGCTCTTTAAGCCCACGGAGTATCGATATAGTATCCTCCACCGTCGGCTCGGCTACCATTACCGGCTGGAAGCGGCGCTCCAAAGCTGCATCTTTTTCGATATACTCACGGTATTCATCAAGGGTGGTGGCACCTATGCAGTGCAGCTCGCCCCTTGCGAGCATAGGCTTTAAGAGGTTGCCTGCGTCCATAGCGCCGTCGGTCTTGCCTGCACCCACTATGGTATGCAGCTCGTCGATGAAGAGTATTATCTTGCCCTCGCTCTTTTTTACCTCCTGCAATACCGCCTTGAGCCTTTCCTCAAACTCGCCCCTGTACTTTGCACCTGCTATGAGCGAGCCCATATCAAGTGAGAAGAGCGTTCTGTCCTTCAGGTTCGAGGGCACATCGCCCTTGACTATACGCATAGCGAGCCCCTCGGCTATCGCCGTTTTGCCGACACCCGGCTCACCGATCAGCACGGGGTTGTTCTTGGTCTTTCGTGATAGTATGCGCACGGTGTTTCTTATCTCTGTCTCTCTGCCGATGACGGGGTCGAGCTTGTTTTTGCGTGCAAGGTCTGTTAAATCCTGCCCGTATTTTTTGAGCACGTCATAGGTATCCTCGGGGGTTTGCGAGGTGACACGGGAGTTGCCCCTGACCGATTGCAGCGCCTTTAAAAACTCGCCTTTGGTGATATTGAATGCGCCAAAGAACTTTTTAAGTTCGCTGTCTGCTTCGTTTAAAAGCCCCAGAAACAGGTGCTCGACCGACACATACTCGTCTTTCATCTGTTCGGCGGTCTTTTCGGCGTTGGTGAGCGCCTTTTCGCACTCGCTTGACACATACACGCTGTCGGCAGGGCGTGAGCCGCCATAGACTTTGGGCAGGGCGTTCAGCTGAGTATAAAGATACTGCTTGGCAGACGTGGGGTCGATGCCCATTTTCTCAAACAGCTGAGGGATAAGCCCGCTTTCTTCGTTAAGCAGCGCCGTCATAAGGTGCAGCTGGGTTATTGAGTTGTTCTGATACTCGGTAACAAAGCCCTGTGCCGCCTGTATAGCTTCTACCGAGCGCTGAGTCATCTTGTTTATGTTCATAGGTCAAAACTCCTTTCTTTTCTATGCATTTTATTGCTTTATAAACACGGCGCAGCCGTATTTTGATACATCGCCCGCAAGGGCGATACCTCAATTATGCATTATGCATTATATTGTATCTATGCCTTTATCAAGTGCCGAGATATAGCTTTGCGTAACTGCGTGTGAGGCAAGCTCTGGGGTATCGGCGTAGGTGAAGTAGGATTTGAGCGCTGTGTCAAACGCCTTGATATACTCCCCTATCAGCTCGCCCAGCTGCCTTGCATCGACGCTCTTCTGCCCGAGGGGGAAGTATATATCCCTTATCAGCCTGTCGCTCTCGGCACGGTAGCGCACCGAACGGGTATTATGCTCACCCTCCACCTGCGTCCACAGTGCAAAGAAGCCGCCAAGCATATCCATAAACGCCTGACTTCTCGTGCGGAAGGATATTTTCAGGCTGCCTATCCGCTCACCCTCGGGCGAGCGCATTAGCTCAACGCTGTAACGCACCGTGGGCTTATACTTATATGCTATCGAGCTACGCAGCGCAAGTGCTGAGTTCGCAGCGCTGCTGTCACGTATGAAGCGCTCGTCCATCAGGTCGAATATGCTCTGAAAGATATCCTGAATCCTCCTCTCGGGGGTAACAACAGACACCCTCTCGGCAAGTATCTGATCTATCAGGCTCGACCTGTTAGTACCGAGCCTCATTGCCATATGATCCACCGCCGCCACCACATCATCGCTCAAAACTATACTGTAAACGCTCTTGCTCATATCATATCACCTCTATTTGTGTTCCATTCTTTATATAAAGTATAGCACACGTTTTACAATTTGTCAAGGGGTTTATATAAATTTCTTTGCACGTTTTTAAAATAGCAAAACACCCGATGCTCAATAACGGGCATCGGGTATCATAAAAAAGCAGCCTATAACCGAACCTTGGCTGCCATTCAGGTTTTCTTTGCAGCGGGCGCTCGAAAGATTTTCGCAGTAATGACCATACACTAAACACTATCATCAACACTGAACCGGGCTGCGTGTTCCCCAAACAAAAAGAATAACGGAAAACCCGGACATCGGACAAAAATCATATAATTATTTATTAGAGCGGCCGCTGCAAACGGGATATACATCACAGCTCTATTTCAAGCTGCGCTGTACTGTTGATAAGGTCGAGAGCTGTCTGCGCCCTTGCAAGCTCCTCAGAGGCTGCCTGCCAGTCGGCACCGACCTGCTTGATATCGTAATTGGCATAGCGGTAGTCAACTATCGTGCTGCCACGCAGAAGCCTCATATTCTCACGGGCTTTGGGCAGAGCGTCTTTCATTCGGCTGAGCTTGTTGCAGCGTGCTGTGAGCTGCGGCAGAAGCACGAGCATCTCGTCTATCGTGATGTCAAATTCGGGTATCACCGTAGTCGAATTGAAGATATTGAGTGCGTGCTTTAGCTTGCGAATCTTCGCTTCGATCGCTGCCTGCTCGGTCTGCATCTGTGCGTAGTCATACTCGGGGCGGACGGTCTCGGGGTCTTCACCGAGGGTCGCCAGAAATGTGCAGGAATTATTCTCTCTGAGCTGGAGCGCTTTTAGCTCATCGCCCAGCTGTCTTAGCAGCTTTGCTGCCTGTGAAGATGTAAGGGTCATATTATACCTCCTTTGGGTCTGTTGGGGTTGGTTTACCGATTATATTATAGCATGAGGGATGGGGAGAAAAGGGGCGGTGTAAGCTATATTAGATTTGGAGTGTAGGCTCTTTGTCCAGCACAATTCTGCCCTCTATTTGCATTATATCCTTCTTTAGACCATCCACAATAGCTATTATAATGACCTATCAGTGCCGCTTCAAGTGCATTTATTTCATCATAATCTGTATCGGCAATATTTATGACTTTTAATGAAAACTGCTTATTATCATGAATAGCTTTATCTATTCTTGAATCTGAATCTCTTTCATGATCATATAACCTCCCGCTTAGTCCTCCTGATTTTCCTTTTGCTTGTCCGATATAGTAACCCTTATCAGAAGGTTCATCGACATTGTGCAAAATATATACACCCGGTTCCATTATATAATTTTCGCCTTTCCACTTATCCTCATTTAACAATCTGTAGTCTTTAGCATTTTCACATAAGTGCTGTATGTATTCCGAGTCAAAAATAAACAAATTATCAAGTGTCCAAAGCTCCTTAGTGTTCTCATCTGAAATCAGGATTTCCACTTCAACATTATCTTCATCGTAAGAAACTATTTCTATTGAATGTTTACCATTCTTATTTACGAACATAAACCTTTTTCCGGGTTCTAAAAGCTTACCTTCTATATATTTAGCTTTCCAATCTCTTGTAAGTCTTTTCATAAAGGCTTCTTTGGCTTCTACTTTTGTTTTGATATATGTCATAATAA
>JAFYET010000176.1 GCA_017544125.1 Ruminococcus sp.
CTGCGAAGCAGGCGGAGGGGGAACTGCCGCCCGAGTGCTGTTCGCTAAAATCAAGCTCTCTCGCTTGTCCGGCGCTACGCTCGGGGGCTTTCCGGTCGCCCCCACGCCCCTTCGGAAATGCCCCCTGACTGCACATTGAATAATCAATACGCCCGACACCGCCGCTTAAAACCCTGCCTTAATCAAAGTGCTTCATCGGCGGTACTTGCCCCGTGCGGCCGAGCACCAAATTCCACTTTGTCTATATTCATTATAACACACATCAAGAAAAAGTATGGTCAAAAAAACGTACAGCTGCTGTTTTGTAATATGTGTACAAACAATGTGTCTCCTGTTTGTGCATACATACAAAAAGAAAAATTTAGTGTATTATTTTGCTGCCCCCGGCGGATCTGTTTATGAAAGGAGGGAAAAAGCCATGCAGATAACTGATAACGAACAGGACCTGCGGCAGGTCGTGGAGATGTATAAAGGCACAGTTTACGCTGTTGCGTATTCACGCCTTAAAAGCAGAAGTGATGCAGATGATGTGTTTCAGGAAACCTTCCTGCTCTATTATCAGAAAACGCTCAGCTTTGAAAATGAGCAGGCGAGGAAAGCATGGCTTATAAGAACGGCGCTTAATCTCTGCAAAAAGCACAACCTGAGTTCATGGGCGACTAAGGTAGACCGCCTGCCCGAGAATGATGAGGAGCTGCCCGCACAGCAGATGATGTCTGATGAAGAGAATGACGTTTTACAGGCGGTGCTCTCGCTTAAGAACGGGCTGCGGGAAGCGGTGTATCTTTACTACTTCACGGGGCTGTCGATAGCTGAGATAGCAGAGTGTATGGGTATAAGCAAAGGTGCCGTTCAGGTCAGGCTGGTAAGGGCAAGAAAGCATCTGAAAAATAAGCTGAAGGGAGAGTATTTCTATGAATAAGAAAGATATATTTAACAGCATAGACGAAAAGCTCGCCCCGAGTATGCAGGCAGAGAGGGAGCTTTTTGAAAAGGCTTCAAAAATGAAAGCAGGAGACAAATTCATGGGAGACACAGAGAGAATATTTTTATCAAAGGGCATAGCGCCCGGTGATATCACTGAGGGGCAGGGCGCACCCGCAACAGTCAGGAGCAGGCGCATGACTATCGCAGCAGCAGCGGCGGCACTTGCTTTGGTAATAGGCGGCGGGGCGTTTTTCGGCTTACACTCACACAAGGGTGTTGTTACCGAAAGCACAGCCTCATCACAAAAGGCGGAAGAGAACAAAACGGAAAAAGAAAAGATAACAGTTGCACAGCCCGCAGCCATAGAGCTTGACAAGGACAGACCCTGGGAAACACTGGGGCTGCTGCTTGACAAGTGTTATGACGATTATGTAAGCTCGGGCAAAAACTACTTAAAGCTCGCCGAATCACCAACATTCATGGGGCTTTTGCAGCTTGATTACCCCGACCTGCGCCGCTGTATTATAGATATGTACCAGAACAAGGAGATAAAGGGCAGGCGCATATTCATAGCCGAGAACCTGCTGGCCTTTTGGTATGAGTGGGCGCCTTACGATGTGGCGGCATTGCAGAGCGACCTGAGCGCATATGAATACTTCGGCATGATGTATGATGAGCTTGACCGCAATGAGCTGAAATATGGCGGCATAGAGCAGGAGCTGCTCGACTACAAGGCGGGCAAGGAGTATAAAGGCACACAGTATGTGCAGGACATCAAGTATGCCGCACTTTTCCATAAGCTCGACAGGAAGGATTACAAGACGCAGAAGGAATACGCACTTCTTTACCGCGAACTGATCGAGGAAATCTACCCTAACCACCTTATATGTATTCCGGAAATGTACAGCCTCGGTCTTATTGATGACGATGAGCTGGAGATAGCATATCAGATGCGTAAGGACAAGGGCTTTGAGCTTGATTACGAGGCGCTGATGTATGAGTATTTACAGTCTGAGGAAGAAGTGAGTGACTCTTACGGCTATTTTAGAAATGCCGAGGAGTGGCTCACAGGCACAGACGATGAAGACGAATGGCTCATCATAAAGCTCAAAAGAATAGCCGCTGCTCAGGCAGACAATGATGACTACAATATGGACGAGGACGTAAACTACAAGTCTTTATGCAAGCTCGGCAGCTTCAGCCTGCAAAGGGCGATTCTCAGCGACAAGGAGAGCGGCAGGCTGAGCAACACGAGTGCCGAGTATTACACAGCTACTCTGGTAATGGACAAGCGGGGCTATAACGACTATTTGCCCTATAACACCAACGACAGCGAAATAAACGACAATGACGAGAGTGCGAGAGAGGCATATATGACCTATATGCACGCAGCATTTGTATGCGGCGCATACAAGGAGCAGTACGGCGAAAGCCCCCGTATTGACGACTTCACGCTGACACTTGACAGAGTGCTTGACGGGCTTGGTATGCTCAAAGCTGCCCACGAGAAAGCAGGGCTTGAAGAGTATGAGTGCGCAGAGGTGCTGACAGACGAGCAGGTGCTTAGAATACGTGAGAGCGCTGAGGTGTATCTTGACATATTTGACCTTGACGGAAACGTATTGCACATTATAGCCCCTAAGGTAAAAGGCAGCACGCTGATAGTCGGCAGCTTCAAGTATAATGATGTTGA
>JAFYET010000177.1 GCA_017544125.1 Ruminococcus sp.
TGAGCTTTTATACAAGGCATTCGGCTGGGAAGTGCCTACCTACATACACGTAGAGCACATTATGAAGGACAAGCAGCACAAGCTGTCAAAGCGTGACGGCGATGCTTCGTTTGAGGACCTTATGAGCAAGGGCTATCTCACAGAGGCTGTTGTCAACTACATAGCACTCTTAGGCTGGGCACCCAAGGGCGAGGAGGAGATATTCTCGCTTGAAGAACTGATAAAGGAATTTGACATACAGGGGCTTTCAAAGTCGCCTGCGATATTTGACCCGTTAAAGCTCAAGGCTATAAACGCAAAATACATAAAGGCGCTCGCTCCCGAGGAGTTTGAGAAGTACGCAACACCCTACATCAGGCAGACGGTAAAGAGAGACACCGACATCTCACGCATATGCTCGCTGCTTCAGGACAGGACAGAGGTGCTGACAGACATACCCGAGAAGGTGGATTTCTTAGACGAGCTGAGGGATTATGACACAGCACTCTACTTTAACAAGAAAAACAAGATAGACGAGGAGAAGTCGCTCACAGCGCTTAAAGACATTCTCCCCGTTATGCAGGGCATAGATGAGGCTGACTGGAACGAAGAGAACATACACGACAAGCTCTTTGAACTGATAGCACAAAAAGAGGTAAAGAATGCAGCAATACTGCTGCCGCTTAGAGTTGCGCTTTCGGGCAAGGCATCGACCCCCGGCGGCGGCATCGAGATATCATACCTCATAGGCAAGGCTGATACTTTAAGCAGGATAGAGAAGGGCATAGAGCTGCTCACAAAATAAGCCCCTCTACTAATAGTGCCAAAATGGGCAGAAGTTGCATATTCCGATGCAACAAATGAGAATGATTTTTTCACTTAACTAAACATTCTGCCTTTTGCACAAATTGCAGGCTTTATTTTTGGCATAATGACGGGAAATGTTTGGCAGGCTTTTTATTAAGCTGTCACTGCATTTTCACAAATGTGTCTTAGAATAGTAAAGGCTTTTTACTTTGAAACAAACGGAGGAATAACAAGATGATAGAGGTCAGCAACCTATCAAAGCATTACGGCGACAAAAAAGCCGTAGACAATATATCCTTCAAGGCTGAGGACGGCGAGATACTGGGCTTCTTAGGACCCAACGGTGCGGGAAAATCCACCACGATGAACATTCTCACGGGCTACATCTCCGCCACCTCGGGCAAGGCGCTCATAAACGGCATCGACATTCTCGAAAACCCCATAAAGGCAAAGAGAGAGCTTGGCTACCTGCCTGAGCTGCCGCCGCTTTATATGGATATGACGGTAAAGGAGTATTTAAACTTCGTCTACGACCTGAAAAAGTGCAAGCTGCCCAGGAACTCACACCTAAAGGACATCTGCTCGCTGGTAAAGATAGAGCACGTATACAAGCGTGTTATCAAGAACCTTTCAAAGGGCTACAAGCAGCGTGTGGGGCTTGCTCAGGCGCTTATAGGCAACCCGAAGGTGCTTATTCTCGACGAGCCGACAGTTGGTCTTGACCCGAAGCAGATAATCGAGATAAGAACGCTTATCAAAAAGCTGGGCAAGAACAGAACTGTGATACTCTCATCGCACATACTCTCTGAGGTGCAGGCGGTGTGTGACAAGATAGTTGTTATAAACGAGGGCAAGGTAGTCGCAGACGACACTGAGGACAACCTCTCACGCAAGCTGATAAACGAGCACCTGCTCACAGCCCGCATCGAGGGCAAGACCGAGGCGGTAGAGCCGCTTATCAAGTCGATAAAGGGCGTTATCAAGGTGGAGGTAGGCTCAGAGCGTGAAAAGGGCGTATGGGAATACCGCATAGAGGCAAAGGAGGGCGTTGACATAAGGCGTGAGCTGTTTAAGAGAATGGCTGAGCGCAATATGCCGATACTTGACCTGAGAGCAAGCGAGCTGTCGCTTGAGGATATATTCCTCAAACTCACCATGGGCGAGGCGCTGCCGCAGCTTACGGGCAAAGATGATGATAATGACGATGATAACGAAGATACAGCAAAAGACTAAGGAAAGGAACTGATATATAAATGGGCGCAATATTCAGACGGGAAGTCTCGTCTTACTTTATCTCCCCGATAGGATATATTTTCCTTGCAGGCTTTTACTGCTGTACGGGAGTTATTTTCTCACAGAATTCGCTGCAATACGGCTCGACAAAGCTCGATGCGGTGTTTGCAGACCTTATACTCGTGCTTATAGTGCTTATACCTATACTGACTATGAAGACCATCTCGGAAGAGAAAAAGCAAAAGACCGACCAGTGTCTGCTCACATCTCCCGTATCACTCGGTGGCATAGTTGCAGGAAAGTTCTTAGCGAGCTTTCTTATATACACGCTGGGCGTTGCAATAACATTTGTTTATGCGGTAGTGGTATCTGCCTATGCAAAGCCCGACTGGAACGTTATCATGGGCAACATCGTGGGGCTGCTGCTCCTCGGTGCGGCGTATATAGCGGTAGGCATATTCTGCTCGTCACTTACTGAGAACCAGATAGTTGCGGCAGTAATATCATTCTTTGCGATGGTGGGGCTTTACCTGCTATCGACCCTGGGCAACCTTATACCTGTTGAGTTCATAACAAAGGTGTTCAACTCGCTCTGCTTCTGGAACAGGTATTATGACTTTACGCTGGGGCTTTTCAACCTGTCAAACGTTTTGTTCTTTATCTCGGCGGCTGTGGCATTCCTTTTCCTTACGGTAAGGGTGCTTGAAAAGCGCCGCTGGAGCTGACGGAAGGGGGCGTTTGAAATGGCGAATTTAGATGAAAACAAAGTATCTGCTGACAGCAAGGACATCTTAGCCGATGTGCTTGCTGAGGAGAAAAAGAAAAAAGCCGAAAAGGCTGATGAAAGCAGCAAAAAGGACGACAAGCCCAAAAAGGAAAAGAAGCACAAGGGCGAATCGGGGGCTGCAAAGAAATTCAAGCACGGCGCAATGGCGACGACGCTGACGGTGATATTCTTCGTGCTTTTAGTTCTTATAAACGTTGTGGCGACAAAGCTCTTTGAGAGATACCCCATAACCATTGACCTTACAAAGGAGAAGATATACTCTATCTCCGAAGAAAGTGAGGAATACATAAAGAGCATAGACATGGACGTTATGATAACCGTCTGTGCAGACGAGAAGGCTTTCTCATCGCTCTCGACCTACACACAGCAGGCAAACGAGGTAATGAAGACCTACTCGAAATACAACAACAAGATCAAGTATCAGTATATGGATATAAAAGCCAACCCTGACTTCTACAAGGATTACACTGACGAGGTGGCTCAGTACGATATAATCGTAGAGACCAACCCCGAGGGTGATGACGGCAAGAAGATAAAGAGAACAAGGGTTATAGGGCTTATAGACCTGGTGCAGTTCAACGATGAGCTGACCCAGATGTTCTCACAGTACGGCGTTTCGGTCGAGGAGTATGCAAAGCAGGTGGGCAACGACCTGACCTTTATCAGCTACTACGGCAACTACATCGAGAGCTCGTCGGCAGAGCAGGCGTTCACATCGGCCATAATGGCAGTTACCGACCCCTCGCCTGTGACGGTTACCTTCCTTGAGGGCAGGAGCGAGCTGAGCGAGTTCAGCTACTTCCGCACGCTGCTCACAGCTAACGGCTACACTGTAAAGAGCATAAACATTACCACCGACGACATACCCGAGGACAGCAATGTGCTGGTAATGGGCGCACCCAAGGTAGACTACCTGCCCGAGGAGCTTGACAAGGTTGACAAGTTCCTGTTAAATGACAGCAAGCTGGGCAGGCAGCTGATATATGTAGGCGACTACGGTCAGTCAGACACGCCGAACATTGACGAGTTCTTGAAGGAATACGGGCTCGAGATAGGCAAGGGCGTTGTCTGCGAGACATACCAGTCAAACTACTATCAGAAAAACTACTACACCATAGCAAGCGACATATCTGATGATTTCAGGCAGGATATGACAAACACCTCGCCGCAGCTGCTTGTCCTCAGCTCACGCCCCGTAAACCCGCTTTACGAAGAGGACGGCATGATAAAGACCTTCAGGTATGTAAACTCAACAAGTGATGCCTACACTATGGACACTCAGTCGCAGGAGATACTTACAAGAGGGCAGCAGAGCTATATCGTGCTCGCTTCAAAGGCGGCATTCGGCGTTGACAATGACGACACCTATTACAGCAACATACTGGCGATAGGCGGCGCATCTATCATATCAGACCAGGTGCTGGCATACGACCAGTATCAGAACAGAGAGTATATCTTAAGCGTTATAAACGGTATGACCGGCAAGACCAAGGGCATAACCGTAACGCCCAAGGTAATAAGCGGCAACATATTTGACATCAATGAAGGACAGAAGACCAAGCTCAAATGGACATTCATCGTGATAATACCCCTTGTGGTGCTGATCACGGGGCTTGTTATCTGGATAAGGAGAAAGAACAAGTAAGATGAACAGTAAACTGACCGGTATAATCGTAACGGGCGTTCTGGCAGCATCTCTGGGCGGCGTACTGCTGTTTTTGGAAAAGACGGGCGGCAATGACAGCAGCTCGTCACAGGACGAGAGCAGCAGCGTAGTCATCAACAAAAGGGAGAACACCAAGACGCAGATAGTCGAGCGCACCGCCGATGATGTAAAGAGCGTGGCTGTTGAGAACAAGAGCGGCAGCTTCACCCTTACAAAGAACGACTCGGGCAAGACCAAGTGGAGCATTGCAGAGCTTGACGGGCTGGCACTCAACATATCAGAGAGCAACACCCTTGCTGACTGTGCGGCGACCCTGAAATCATTCGACACCGTCGAGGAGGACGCAGCAGACCTGTCTAAGTACGGCTTTAACGACCCGAACGGCAAATTCACCGTGACCTTTACAGACGGTGAGGCAAGGACGTTCCTGATAGGTGACAACCTGCCAAAGAGCGAGAGGTATTTCTATCTTGTTGAGGAGGGCAAGACCACCGTTTATCAGGTGCTCAACTCATATGTTTCCTGCATGACAGAGAGCAAGGAGGCTTATGTAAACAGAGTGCTGGTAGTGCAGCCGAGCAATGATGAATACCCCGAATACGGCACGCTGACGGTAAGCAGAAAGGATGCCGGCTACGATGTTGTCATAAAGAATGACGACAAGGAGGAGGGGGCTGTTTCGGCACAGGTGATGACAAGCCCTGTATACGGCTATCTCAATGTTACCAACTCGACAGGCTATACCCACGGAATGTGGGGGCTGACAGCCGATATGGCAACGGTGCTCAAACCCGATGACAAGGCGCTCGAGGAATACGGCCTCAAAGACCCTGCGGCGGTGGTAACGCTAAAGGGCGAGGGCTATGACTACAAGCTGTGCATAGGCAATGCCGAGCACGTAAAGGACGAGGAAGGCATCGACATGGACGAGATAGCCTCATACTACTGCACCATTGAGGGTGTGGAGGGTATGGACTGCATATTCTCGGTAAGCGCTTCATCGCTGCCATGGATGACACAGAAGCCTGAGGACATTCTTTCAAGCCTGATGACCTTCAACTACGTCAAGGATGTAGGCGAGATAGTGATAACCAAGAAATCGGGCACTGACGACATAAAGCTCACCTACGACAAGGAAAAAGACGACGTAGGCAGTGTAGAGCTTAACGGCAAGAATGTAGAGATAGACAGCCTGAAGACCTTCTACGAATATCTGCTGACCTGCCCGACGGGCGAGCTTTACTTTGAAGAGCCCGATGAGAGCGCTTTCGTTATGAAGATAGAGATAAAGCGCTATGACGGCGGCGGTGATACTCTGGAGCTTTACACCGACACGGGCAGAAGAACGATAGTCAAACTAAACGGTGTTACCAGCTACAGGATAGAGTCAAAGTGGATAACCCAGTTTGAAGAGAACATCAAGGCTCTTGAAGCGGGCAAGACGATAGGCGAGACCTATTGATGCGCTTTTTCGGGCATATTTTTAATTAAAAGGGAATATAATAGTAATACAGAAAGGAATGATATTTATGGCAGATGCGAGCTTTTTTACCTACAAGGGGCTGCCCTTAGTAAGAATGGGCAAGGAGCTTTACTTCGGCAATATGTATGACGAGTATGTCATCTGGATGGAGATACTCGAAACAAGCAAGCAGGCAGACATCGACGTAGCCACTAAGGTAAGGATAAGGAAGATGGCGACTGATTCATCGCTCCCCCCCACAGAGGCTATCGTCAAGACAAAAGAGGTCGACAGCCTCTACACCGCCCTTGACTATGCGTGTGCATGGCTTAAGGTGAGCTGATAAGACAAAGAGCAGGAACTCGCAGGGGCTCCTGCTTTTTTCTTGCTTGTAGCGTGTTAGGCTTACCTCTAATAGTTAAAAGTAACAATAAAATAATATTAAATCTGTGACAACCTACAAATATTAAATTTTTATTGTCGAATTTTAAAAAATGCTTGACAAGACGGGGCAAAAATGCTATTATAAATATGCACATATTTTAATGAAAGCTGCCATATACAGGTATGGCGGCGTTTTATGCGGTAACGCATGGGGTGGTCTATGACGGTGGAACTTAGCGATGAAGAGCTTGCCGTTCTTTCGAGGACGGATAAAAATGCTATGAGCGAGCTGCTCTCACGCTACACCTTTGTGGTCTACTCAAAGGCATGGGCGATATCTCCCGAGTTTCATGAGGACTTGTTTCAGGAGGGGCTCATGGGGTGCTTAGCGGCTGCGAAGACCTACGACCCCGACAAGGGTGCGGGCTTTGCCACATATGCCAACAGGTGCATCAAGAACCGCATGATAAACGCCATAAAGAAGCTCGACAGCTTTCAGGAGGAGCCGCTTGACGAAGAAACGGAGAATATGTGCGCCGACAAAAGCGAGCTTATACCGTACAACGTGCTCGAACAAAAAGAGCGTGCCCAGGAGATAAACAAGAAAGCCGCCACTGTGCTTTCCGACAAGGAGTGGAGGGTATTCAGGCTTTTCTCGGTGGGGCTTAGCTACGAGGAGATAGGGTATGAGCTGGGTATGACCCCAAAACAAGTGAACAATGCTATGCAGCGTGCAAGAAAGTAGCTACGGGCAGAGCTTGGCAATATTTAAAAGCGAGGTAAAATGATTATGTACGAAGACAAGACATTAGTTTGCAAGGACTGCGGAAAAGAATTTATTTTCACAGCAGGTGAGCAGGAGTTCTATGCAGAGAAGGGCTTTGAGAACGAGCCCCAGAGATGCAAAGAGTGCCGTGATGCAAGAAAGGGTGCCGGCAGAGGCGGAAGACAGCTCTTCACAGCTGTATGTGCTGCCTGCGGCGGCGAGGCAAAGGTTCCTTTCCAGCCGAGAGAGGACAGACCCGTTTATTGCAGCGAGTGCTTTGCAAAGATGAAGGAAGAGGCATAAGCCCGAGTCTGAACATAATAACACACAGCCGGATGAGCGAGATGCTTGTCCGGTTGTTTTTATTTATTGGCAAATTGGAATTTGGTGCTCGGCCGCACGGGGCAAGTACCGCCGATGAAGCACTTTGATTAAGGCAGGGTTTTAAGCGGCGGTGTCGGGCGTATTGATTATTCAATGTGCAGTCAGGGGGCATTTCCGAAGGGGCGTGGGTGGCGCTGGTATCAGCAGAGCTGATACCGAAAGCCCCCGAGCGTAGCGTCGGGCA
>JAFYET010000178.1 GCA_017544125.1 Ruminococcus sp.
AGCAAGATAAGGCTGCTTTGATTTAGAGGTAAGAGCTAAGAAGTAAGAAGTAAGAGATACGCCGCTCCCAATACGGGGCGGCGTTTTGTGTGGGGCTATAACACAAAAGCCGCAGGACTTCCCTCCTGCGGCTTTGATATTACTACTAATTGTATTTGAGATAAGTCAGCAAGCTCGAGAAAATGCCTATCGTCGAATAGATTATAACGGCTGCTGCGATTATCTTCATTATAATGCCTAAAAACGGTATCCACCCCAAACCGAATATCATGATGACCGCAATGATTATAGCACCAAGGTAGATGCCAACCATTATGCAAAGCTGCTTTACATCATCGGTGTTGTACTTCTTTGTAAGCGGGAAAATATCCTCAAATGTAAGGCTTGTGAGCTTTTCCTTTGCTCTTTCAAATAATTCCTGTAAATCTTCCATGATCGCATCCTCCTCATCTATATATGATATATGATAGTGAAAATAAGTAAAATCATTTATTATAATATTATTTTACTACATTTTTGATGATTTGTCAAGAGGAAAACAGCAATTTACACAAAAAGTCACGTAATTATTTCGTAATGCAGCTTCATTATCTCCAGCATATGCCCGATGTTGCCCTCGCCTGCGAATCTTTGGGGGTCAAAGAAATCCTCACCCATGCTGACCCATAAAAGCCTGTTCTCATCGCCGTGAACGGCTGCCTCTTTATCGAGCGCCCCGCCGTAGACCTCGACATAGCACCCATCGAGCGGGTAGTCAAAGGTCAAAAACCGTGTCAGAGTTATGTCATCACGGGTAAGCCCCGTTTCTTCAAAAAGCTCACGGTAAGCCGCCGCAAGATGCTCCTCCCCCGGCTCTATCTTGCCGCCCACGAGGTTTAGCTTGCCCTTGTAGGGGTCTTTTGACCGCCTGCACATCAGCCAGTCGGTCTTGTTTTTATGTATCACAGCAATGCAGTTGTAGCCCTGCACATAACCACACCTTTCTAATGCATAATGCATAATTCATAATGCATAATTAAGGATTCCGCCTTACGGCGGAAAAATATTTTAATTGAAAATTACCGCCGCAAGGCGGTGTCCGAATGGACATATTGCGCCGCAGGCGCACATTCATTATGCATTATGCATTATGAATTATGCATTGATTTCATATTTCCTCAGCTCGCAGTTGCCCATGAAGAAATTCGAGAACTGCTCGGTGGTCATGTCTTTGAAATACGTCTCGGCTATGCGGCATACACCGCCGTGGCAGACGCACAGCACCGTCTTGTCGGGGTAGTTTGCCCGTATGTCGTCAATGCAGGAATAAACCCTGTGTGCAAGCTGCAAAAGCGACTCGCCGCCGCCTTTCATTCTAACGCCGAACTCACGCTTTGCCTGCGCAAAGCCCTCGGCAGTGCGGTGCAGGTCTTCATACTCGCCGTAGTCCCACTCGGTCAGGCGGGTGTCGGTCTTTATCGGCACGTTTATGCGCCCCGCCACCGCCCGTGCCGTCTCCTGCGCACGCTTTAAGGGCGATGCGATGATAAGGTCTATATCCCCCGCCTCGGCGCATTTTTCCGCCAGCTCCTGCGCCTGCTGCCTGCCCCTTTCGGTCAGCTCGCAGTCGGTCACGCCGCTTATGTGGTCATGAACGTTCATTGTCGTTTCCCCGTGACGGGTGAAGTATATGGTCATAAGTCCTCCCTTGTTTAATGCATAATTCATAATGCATAATGCATAATTAAGGTGTCCGCCTTACGGCGGACGTTTTTTTAAATTGATAATTACCGCCGCAGGCGCACCACAATTGTGCACCATGCATTGTACATTGTGCATTTACTCAATGTGCTCCATTAAAAGCATCTGCGCACGGTTGTAGATGTTGACATCGCTGCCCGAACTGTCAAAGTCAAGCCCCACTATGCGCATATCAAGCTCACTCAGCCTGCGCTGTATAGAGCTGTAAAGCCCCCGCCCGCAGACGTGGTTGGGCATACAGCCAAACGGCTCAAGACAGGCTGCGTCCTTTGTGCCGCAGAGTGCATGGTTTACTATCTCTGCCCCTATCAGCCAGCCGTCGCCCGTTACACATCGGCACGGAATGTACCTCTCGGCGTTTTTCTTGAATGCCGTGAAGCTGTCAAAGCATTCAAAGCCGTGCTTTCTCATCGTCTTTACCATTAGCCGCTGTATCCTCTCTATCACGCCCGCTGCCGCCTTGTAGCCTGCCGTTATCACAGGCGACAGGTCATAAAGATGACTGTCGATGTAGTAAAGCACATACCAGGAAAAGCCGTTTAAACGCACCTCAGCGCCCCTGGTTTCAAAGTAGTCAAGCAGATGCCTGTTGCCGATGGCGCAGTATTTCATGTAAAGCTCACCCGCAAAGCCTACCCGCCGCTTTGGCTCGCCGCTTGTCGGTATTGCCTCAAAGTCACGGCATATGCGCTCAAAGTTTCTTTTGTATGATATAAGCGAGCGCCCTGCAAATATCTCACGCTTTAGCCGCTTTATCCACCTGTCATACACAGCCTGCGTCATGCCCCGGGTAAGCTCATATGGGCGCAGCTGGTTTCTTATCATCATCAGTATGTCAGAATACATCACCGCTGCCATGGCTTTTAGCAAAAACTCAGGCGTTATGTCAAAGCGTGCCCCCTCCTCCATATCAAGGAAGTTGAGCGAGAGCACGGGTATGTCAAAGCCCGCTTTCTTTACCGCTTTGCGTATAAGGGGTATGTAGTTTGACCCCCTGCACGAATCCCCCGCCTGTGCGCAGAGAAACGCCGTGTGCTCCGGGTCATACCTGCCCGAGCGCAAAGCCTGCACAAGCTGCCCCACTATAAGCACTAAAGGGCAGCACATATCGTTGTGTACATATTCAAGCCCTGTGTTAATGATGTCCTTTGAGTTTTTCAAAAGCACCACCCGAACGTAGTTTGACGCAAACGCCGCACGCAGCAGCTCAAAGGTATCATCAAG
This sequence comes from Ruminococcus sp., assembly GCA_017544125.1. Classification (GTDB taxonomy): domain Bacteria; phylum Bacillota; class Clostridia; order Oscillospirales; family Ruminococcaceae; genus NK3A76. The sequence goes on from JAFYET010000178.1 coordinate 2,965, forward strand.
CATCGCAGGCACAAGTATGGTCAGCTTTTGACGTTTCATAGCAGCTTTGTGCCCTCGTTGTCGATGTTCAGCTCATGCACCCGCCAGCCGCCGAGCCCTGCGTTTTCGAGCGAGAATTGCAGCTTGCCCGCAAAGAATGTGTTGCTCTCATCAGCAATTGCCATTACTGTGGGGCCTGCGCCCGAGATATATGCGGCATATGCGCCGTGGGTGTAGGCTATGTCAAATACCTCTTTCACGTTGGGTATAAGCTCCATGCGGTAGGGCTGGTGCAGCCTGTCGTCAACGGCAGTCTTTAAGTTCTCAAACTTGCCCGTCAGCAGCGATGCCGAGAAAAGTGCCGCCCGTGAGAGATTGTATACAGCATCTCTGTGCGATACTTCTTTTGGCAGGCAGGCACGGGCTTTTTCG
>JAFYET010000179.1 GCA_017544125.1 Ruminococcus sp.
CAGCAGCAATGCTTGGCATTTCCGCAGCAATGCTCGCCACTTCGACATATGCTTGGTTTACTATGAATACCGAAGTTTCGGTTGACGGTATGAGCGTAAAAGCTATGGCTGAAAAAGGTATTATCATAAGAAATGAGACAACTGATACTTGGGCAGCTGCTGTAAGCGCAACATACGCTGGAACTAATGCAGCATTATTGCCTACAAGTACAGCTGACGTAACAGCTTGGTATTATAATACTTCAGACGATTTTGATGATGCTGAAGCAGATCAGGATAGCGGTTATACAGAATTGAACCTTACAGACGGCGATTCGCCTGACGGTGTTTATTCTGCTGACGGTAAGGATTATTACCTAAAGAATATCTTCTACATCAAATCATCGGGTGAAGCAGTGGCTGCCGCAGACGGAAAAGAGCTTTATATAACTAACGTAAATGTTACAGGCAGTTCGAGCAGCCCTGCACTTGATAAGTCTTTACGAGTTGCTATAAAGGTTGGAGATACTGTAAAGATTTTCGCTCCGTTTGATGGTGCAACTGCATCTTATAATGTTCAGGGTACTACTTCCGGTGCAGTGGCTGTAACAGCAATACCGGTTGGTGATTCTGGTGCTGTAAATGTAGCAACCGGTGTTACAGCAATACCTTCTGCCGACACAGCAAGTGTTGATGATTGCGTAAAGGCTGAAGTGTATATGTACTTTGAAGGCGAAGATGCTGCTTGCAAGTCTTCAAACATAAAGACAACACTGGATACACTTTCTCTTAGTGCTAAATTTGAATTAAAGGCTTCATCGTAATTATGTATATATCCCCCTCCACCGGAGGGGGATATTTTTTTGCCATTTTTCCGGAAAATGCACAATAATATCATCATAAATAATTGACATTTTCGTGAATTTGTAGTATAATAGAATTGGCTAACTATTTCCATTTGAAAGGGGCGGTGAAACGTGGCTGAACAGACGCTGGTCGGCGGTCTGCGGGCTGTCGAAATGTACTATAGAAGCGTGCGTGAGATATCGAGCGGGTCGGCGGCGTTTTTGCAGACGCAGACAAGGCTCAATACCCCGAATATGGGCGTTCTTATGCCCGAGGCGTACCGTGAGCTTTGCGACTTCACAAACCAGTCGGTCGCCCTTTTCGGGCTCGAGCTCGTGCAGACGCTCGATGCTATAAAGAAGTTTGAAGACAGAGATGTGCCTTTCCGCTGGGTGTCGGTGTATATGCCCGTCAACTATCTGCGTGAGGAAAAGGCAGAGCGTGGCATAATGGGCTATATCGAGAGGTATAGGATCGACTCGAACCGCCTGTGCTTTGAGCTGCCCGATAAGCTGCTGCTTGAAACCGGCGGCGGTGCGGCTGAGAATATCTCAAAGCTGCGAAACAGGGGCTTTCACTTTATGCTCAGCGGCTTCGGTGCGGCATCAACGCCTATGATGAGGCTCTCTGATTTCGCAGTTGACTATGTGCTTATGAGCCCCGAGGTCACTACCTACCTCGGGCGTGACGAGAGGTCAGATAATGCCGTTAAGTCTATGATAACCTTTGCCAAGGATATGGGCGCTGAGCCGATAGCCGACGGCGTTGTGAATGCCTCGCAGGCAGAGGCTTTGTTTGAATTTGAATGTAACTACTGCACGGGTACCCTTGCAGGTAAATATACTCAGGAGCGCTATATCAGGCGGCGCGGCGACGATGCCGACAACGATGACGATGAGGCGCAGGAATAAAGGAGAAACACCATGGACGAGAAGTTAAGAGATGTTTTGGAGCTTCGCAGAACAGCCAAGGAGGTCAAGCGGCACGTTGTTGTAATGCGTGTGCTGGGGCTGCTTGTGATAATACTTATAGCGATAGTTTCTATTGCCTATGCTATCTCATATTTTTACGATAAATACGGCAGCTTTACCGTCAGGATAGATAAGTATGATATGGTAAAGCAGGGGCTCACCCTTTCCGAGAACCCCGATTGGGAGCGCACGCAGTCGGTGCTCAACGCCGATATCGTCTATGATATGACAAATATCAGCGGCGAGGATCTGCCTGCTAATCTTGATAAGGTCAACGGCTCGCATAACGGCGATAACTATATAGCCTATACCTTCTACCTTATCAACTCGGGCGATGATACCCTTTCCTATGAGGGCGAGATGACCCTTGAAAATGTTTCAAACAAGCTCGATGAGGCTATACGAATAGCTGTATATATAAACGGCGAAAGGACCGTCTACGGCAAGACCAAGTCGGGCGGCGGCGGTAAAGAGGGCGACTGCGATGCTGAGTTTGATACATCAAATATCGTTATGAGCACAAAGAAGACCAGCTTCAAGCCCAAGGCAAAGGATAAATATACCGTTGTTGTCTGGCTCGAGGGCAACGACCCCGATTGTACCGATGAGCTTATCGGCGGCACATTAAAGCTCGGTATGGATTTCAGAATAATCGAATCTACCTGATGAAACAAATCCGATATAAATAATAAATAGGGGAGCATAATCTGTTATGAAAAAAGCGCTTTCGATAATAATAAATATAATAGCGTGGGTTATACTGCTGTTTGCACTGCTTATTACGGTGCTGGTGTTCTCATCGTCACGAAACGGCGATACTGCCGATCTGTTCGGCTATATACCCCTTTCGGTCGAGTCAGACTCGATGAAGCCCACCTTCAAAAAGGGCGACCTTATCGTCATCAAAGAGGTGGAGGACTTGTATGACCTTAAAAAAGGCGATGTTATCACCTACTGGACGATAATCGACGGCAAGCGTGTGAAAAACACCCACCGTATCGCCGAGATAAACGAAGAGGGCAACTCACGCAGCTTCATTATGAAGGGTGATAATAACTCGGTAAACGATGAAGACCCCGTTCTCCCGGGCGATATAATCGGTAAGTGGAACGACTTCAAGATAGGCAGTGCGGGCAAGGCTATGGACTTCCTGCGTACCAAAAAGGGCTTTTTCATCTGTATAGTCGTGCCGATGATACTTTTCTTCCTCTTTGAGCGTTATAAGTTCATAGTAACGCTCATCGAAGTAAAGAAGCCCAAGCTTACCGAAGCCGATGAGGAAGAGATAAAGCGAAAAGCGATAGAGGAATACCTCGCCGAGCAGCAAAAGCAGGCAGGCGGGGCTGATAACGACACCACCAAGGCGGAGGAAACCGAAGCCGAGAGTAAAGAGTAAAGATTTAGGAGAAAGCTATGAATGCGTTTTTAAAATGGTTTTTTGTTTTCATATCCGAGATGCTCAAGGGCTTTGCCGATATATTCGGCGGTCTTTGGAGCGGGTTGAAGCAGATATTCAACATCAAAAACTACATAAGTATATTTAAAAGCTACTCTACCGAGTTCGGCGCTCTGGCGTGGATACTGGCAGTGCTGGCAATTATCATCGTTGTGGCTATATTTGTGCTTATAGCTATTATGATAATACTTGCTTTCAGAAAGTACGTCCGCTTCAGGCACTCTATCGTGTCTAATGAAGACCTGCTCGAGGAGATAGCTCTCCTCCAGCGCCGTGTGCTTAAAATGACTAAGGAAAAGGACGAGATCATGGCTATGAAGATAGCTCAGATGGGCGTTCCTATGTCGGGTAATCTGGCTCTCGGTGACGGGCAGATGATGCTCGAGGGCGAGGCAGCAGGTGCCGAGGGCATGGCACAGACCGAGGCAGTTGCCGACGACGGCGTTATACAGACTACCGACAGGCGTTTCTCAAAGCTCATGGAGGTCGATGCTTTCTACAAGACATATACGCCGCCCGAGTATGATAACAGTGTTACCCTCGAGGAATTCTGCGAGAGATACCGCAACTTCGCCTGCTCGAGAATGCACCTGTATTATGAGCCCAAGACCATACGCCTCTTCGTTGCAGGCATGGCTTCTACAAAGCTCATAATCTTACAGGGTATCTCCGGTACAGGTAAAACATCGCTGCCTTACTCCTTCGGTAAGTTCCTGCAAAATGATACCACTATCGCTTCCGTTCAGCCCTCGTGGCGTGACAGAACAGAGCTTTTCGGCTACTTCAACGAATTCACCAAGAACTTCAACGAGACCGAGACTCTTAAAAGAATATACTCATCGAGCTTCAATAACGATATTAACCTCATCCTCCTCGATGAGATGAATATCGCACGTATCGAGTATTACTTCGCAGAGATGCTCTCTATTCTCGAAATGCCAAACGCCGATGAGTGGGAGCTTGACATAGTTCCAAACGCATGGAGCACCGACCCTGTAAACTTAAACCACGGCAAGATAAAGATACCTCAGAATATATGGTATATAGGTACAGCTAATAACGATGACTCGACCTACGCTATCTCAGATAAGGTCTATGACCGTGTTCAGCCTATAAACCTCGATGCCAAGGGCGTCCCCTTTGAAGCCCCCGATACACCGCCTATCAATATGGGCTTTGACCACCTGGATAAGCTCTTTAACGAGGCGTTCGAGAAATACCCTATCTCTCAGGAGAACTTAAAGAAGATACAGCAGCTTGACCTGTGGGTAATAGAAAAGCTCAGAGTTGCTTTCGGTAACCGTATCTTAAAGCAGATGAACCTGTTCGTGCCTGTATACGTTGCCTGCGGCGGCGAGGAGCTTGACGGTATCGACTACGTTCTTGCTACCAAGATATTCAGAAAGTTCGAGAGCTTAAACCTTGCCATGCTTCGTGAGGAGCTGAGAGAGCTCTGCGTATACATCACCAAGTCCTTCGGCAAGGGCAAGATGGGTGAGTCGATAGCTTATCTTGAAAGGCTGCAGAAGCTGTTCTGATACGCTTAATCGGAGAACCTATAATGAACACTCTATTATCCAAAACAGGTGCACTTATCACCACCGTAACGGTAGCACTCTTTGTGCTGTTTATCATAATAGATTTCCCGTTTGGGTATTACGTTGTGTGTATGTTCTTACCTTTGGGGTATGTTATGATGTCGGCAGGGCTTGCCCATGAGTGCGATGATGACGGGCGTTTTCCTATCTATGCAGGGCGGCGAGCATGGGCGTGGCGGCGATATGGCGCTGCTTTTCTGGTGCGCCTATTTTATCCCTGTGGGAGTACTGGCGTTTAAGCATTTTAATCAAAAAAACGATAACTGAATCTGAAACTGATATTTTAAGAAAGGAGGGAGTTAAGCCGTGGCAGCTGTAAAGCAGGACTGGTATAAGGACTTTAAAGGCTTTATAAAGGATACAGGCGATGATGAGCTGTTTGCCTCGCTTGATTCGCTCCTTCATTCAAGCAGGAATAACTTCGCCTTTAACCGTAAGATAATGGAAAAGGCAATAGACGTTTCCTGGGTCGAGACGATAGAAAACGGACTTTATCACGTTGATAACGTCATAAGAAACCCTCGCCGTACCATTGAAGATGTCGAGGAGGTCGTGCCTATCGCCCTCTCACGTAAGATAACCGTCGAGAGTGTTAAGCATTTAGCACAGCATACCGACCTTATACAGAGCATTGATAAGCGTACAGGCAAGATAACCCCCTCAAAGATACTCAACGTCTATAAGGAAGAATCACTTATGACGTATGAGAATAAGTTCGTCAATACCCTTGTTGACAGGCTTTATATATTCATAAACAGAAGATACGAAAAGCTCGCCCAGGTGGCTAAGGACGAGGAAGTGCTCTCTCTCGGCTATGATACCGATATCGACGACGGTATGGGCGGCAAAATGAAGATAAATATAAATATCGAGACGGTCGATAGCCTCGATAAGGTCAATGAGAGCGGGCTTACCGTTTGGCAGAGGGTAGAAAAGCTCAAAAAGATAATCGAGGAGTATAAAGGCTCAGAGCTTTGCCTTACCCTTGGCAATACCTATATAAGACCCCCTGTTATGCGTAC
>JAFYET010000180.1 GCA_017544125.1 Ruminococcus sp.
CGAAGCTCAGCCAAAATACAGGTAACAGGTAAGGTTTCGCACCTGCGGTGCGATGATATTAAAATATTTTACCCCGAGGCTTAGTTGATAAACCTCGGGGTCTTGCTTTTATTAAAATCCATCCTGCGAAGCAGGATTCCTTACCTGTTACCTGTACTTTGGCTGAGCTTCGCTCAGTCAAAGTACTCCTTGTACCATACCAGGAATGTGTATATAGTCCAGATCTTTCTCCAAAGGTCGGAGTTGCCGCCCTTGTAGTCGTCCCATATCTTCTTGACTTCGTCCATGTTGAAGAACTTGTCTGCTGTGTCTGAGAAGATAAGCTCTCTTACAGGGGTGTTGTAGCTGTCGTCAGCCATCCATATCCTTATCGGAACGATGAAGCCCAGCTTCTTGCGGAATGCTATCTCTTCGGGGAGAACTTTGGCAGCGGCTGTTCTGAAAGCTACCTTGTTCTGCTCCTCATTCACCTTGAAGCGTGAGGGCATACGTGATGCTATGTCAAATATGCGCCTGTCGGTAAGGGGCATTCTTATCTCTAAACCTGCCGCCTCGCTCATCTTGTCAACGTTTAAGTAGATGTCGCCCTCGAGCCATATCTGAATGTCAACATCGCTCATCTTTGTCAGCGGGTCAAGCCCCTCGGTCTCATCGTAGATGTGCTTTACAAGGTCTATGGGCAGCACGCCGTCGATGTAGTTTTTGAGCAGCGTCTTCTTCTCGTCTTCCTTCATTATGTTGGTGTTGCCAACGTAGAAGGTCTTTAAGTTGTCGCCGTAGCGCTCGGCGTTTCTGTACATATTGTAGCCGCCGAAGAACTCATCAGACCCCTCGCCCGAGTAGCAGAGCTTTGTGTGCTTTGCTGTTTCCTTGCAGGCTATCGCAAAAACTATTGCAGATGCGTCGCCCAAGGGCTGCTCCATATTCTTCATAACGTAGGACACAGCATCAAAATACATCTGCGGTGTTATCAGGCAGCGTGAAAAGCCTCTGCCAAGCAGTTTTGCTGTCTTTTCCGCAAGGGGCGACTCGTCAAAGCGCTCGTCGTCATAGCCGCAGGAATCGGTCATCTGCGCATCGCTCATAGCAAGCACATATGATGAATCAACGCCGCCCGAAAGGAAGCTCTCAGCCGTCTCTTCGGGGAGCTTTACCTGCGGCATGATAGCTGCAAGGGTGTTGTGTATCTCGTCAGCCCAGTCTTCAAGCGACTTGCTCTCATCGGGCTTGAATGTGGGTGCCCAGTAGCGTGTTACTGTGAGCTTGCCGTTTTCAAATTCAAGATAGTGACCCGGCATGAGCTTCTTTACACCCTCAAAGAATGTCTCCTCGCCTGCAACATAGGTGAGGGTCATATACAGCTGTAATGCCTTGGGGTTGAGCGCCTTTTCAAAGCCCTCGCCCTCCATTATGTTCTTGATATATGTGCCGTAAAGCAGCCTGCCGTCTTTTGTGACGTAGTAGTAGAAAGGCTTTGTGCCGAACTGGTCACGCACGCAGAATGTCTTTGCCCCGTCCTCTATCGCAAAGGCAAACATTCCGTAGAGGTGGTCTGCGACGTTATTGCCCCACTTCTCGTAAGCGGCAACGATGAGCGCCTTTTCCCTCTCCTTGGGTTCAAGCGCCTTTGAAACGCCCAGCTCCTCACAAAGCTCCGCCCAGTTTCTGATATGACCTCTGTATTCCTTTAATATAACTGCCATAGGTTTATCCTCCGTTTCAAGATATAATTCCAGCTTTTATTATACCAAAAAAAGTATATGCTGTCAACAAAATTTTAATTCATAATGCATAATGCATAATGCATAATTGTGGTATATTGTATTATCCGCTGTGGCGGATAATACGAAAGTTTCGCGTCGCAAAACTTTCCCTTACGGGCGATAGATGCCCATTCGGGCGTTGTTATCAAGTGGTGTTAGCTAAAGAAAGCGCCTTCGCTCCCCGAACGTACAGTGCGGTAACTTCGGATTGCCGCCGCCACAGCTTTTTAAATCCGTCCGCCGCAGGCGGACTCCTTAATTATGCATTATGAATTATGCATTATGCATTGAAACTGTGCATTGAAAACCGTGCATTGACCGTTGCGCCAAAGTTAACCAAACGCTCTGATTGTACACATTGCATTACTGCCGCCGGTTTGCCGTTTACCGATTTAAGGTGATAAAGCGTAGAATTGCCCGTAGATAGGGGCTTTGCGGTTAGCTATTGCTTACCCAAAACTGAGAATTATACAAAAATATTGACAAATATTTGTCAAAGTGCTGAATTTTTTGTAAAAGCGCAATATGTCACTAAAAACGCTTGAAATTTGGGCGTTTTTGCTGTATAATAGATTTATATAATTATGTCAGTGCGCCCTTTTGCGCCTGCATGAAGATATACTGTTTTTGTACATTTTATTTTATTGAGGAGGAATATTATGTCAGAAAAAAACTCGGTTCCGTTTAACGGAACACCCGAGCAGGAAAAGATGCTGACGGAAGTTATTGCGAAGCATCACGATCAGCCCGGCGGTCTTATGCCTACACTTCAGGAGGCACAGGGCATTTACGGCTACCTTCCTATCGAGGTACAGTCAAAGATCGCAGACGGTCTTGGAGTATCGCTCTCCGAGGTATTCGGTGTAGCAACATTCTACTCCCAGTTCTCACTCACACCTAAGGGCAAGCATAAGATAAGCGTTTGTCTTGGTACAGCCTGCTATGTCAAGGGCTCCGACAAGGTGCTCGAGGCAGTTGAGCAGAAGCTCGGTATCAAGAGCGGCGAATGCACTGAGGACGGTCTGTTCTCTATTGATTCCTGCCGCTGCGTAGGTGCTTGCGGTCTTGCACCCGTAATGACCATTGATGAGGACGTTTACGGTAAGCTGACAGCTAAGGAAGTCGGCAAGATACTTGACAGCTACAAGGAATAAGGGAGGGAATACAGCGCTATGACAATTGAAAAGCTCAATCAAATAAGAGATTCCCGTGCGGATATCGTTAAGGTTAGAACTATAATCGCCGAGGAGGGCGAGAAGCTCGCTAAGGAGACACAGTATCGTAAGCAGATACTCGTCTGCGGCGGTACAGGCTGTACCTCTTCCGGCAGCATGAAGATACTTGAGACACTTAATGCAGAACTCAAGGCAACAGGCATCGAGGACGAGATACTCGTTGTAAGAACAGGCTGCTTCGGTCTTTGTTCTTTAGGCCCGATAGTTATCGTATACCCCGAGGGTTCTTTCTATGCTCAGGCAACACCCGAGGGCGTTAAGAGGATCGTTGACGAGCACCTGGTAAAGGGTGAGGTCTGCAAGGATCTTCTCTATAAGGAGACCGTTAAGGAAGACGGCTCTATCATCTCGCTTTATGAGACAAACTTCTATAAGAAGCAGAAGAGAATAGCTCTGCGCAACTGCGGCGTTATCGACCCCGAGAATATCGAGGAGTATATCGCAACAGAGTGCTATCAGGCACTTTATAAGGTGCTCGATTCCATGACACCCGACCAGGTGGCACAGGAAGTGCTCGATTCGGGTCTCCGTGGCAGAGGCGGCGCAGACTTCCCCACAGGCAGAAAGTGGATGTTCACTAAGGACGCACCCGGCGATATCAAGTATGTTGCTTGTAACGCTGACGAGGGCGACCCCGGC
>JAFYET010000181.1 GCA_017544125.1 Ruminococcus sp.
AGTTTGACACAGTTGTCAGAAAATCAGGCAACACGCCGCTCATGCTCGAATACCCCGACAAGGTGCTGGGCAAGCGTGATGACTGGGAAAACGTGCGTGAGGGGATAGAGGCTGACCTCTCGCTGATAATGGGCTATAAAAGCTGGGAGCTTATTGCCACCCACAACCCCGCAGGCGAGTACGGGCACATACACCACAAAATGACCAGTGAGAGCGTGACTAAGGTATATAACAGCAAAAAACCCGGGGGACAGCTTTATTACTTCGGCAAATATTACAAGGCGGTCGATCTGCCTGCTGTGCAGGACAGCCTTGAAAGGATAAGCGACAGCGAGCTTAGCTTCAAAAAAGAGCTTGCCCGGTGCTACGAATCGCAAAGCAGCACTGTAGAAAAGCTCGGGCATATGCTGCCCTATGAGAACTGGACAGAATACAGCGGAAACTGACCCTCAAAGGAGAACTATGAAAACAAAGCTGAACAACAAAGACATATATGCGCTTGGCGGTATAATACTGCTAAGCGCAATAATAATGATAGCGTGTATGCTCTTCTGGGGCGGTGTTTACGGCTCGCAGATGGACTGGGTGTCGCAGCACTATATGATACCCGAATACTTCCGCACGCTTTTTTATGATACGCACGAGCTTTTCCCCTCATATGCTGCAAACATCGGCGGCGGCGAGAGCATCTATTCGCTTTCGTACTACGGGCTATATTCGCCTGTGATACTTATATCATACCTGCTGCCATTTGTGCCTATGGGGTATTATATAATGATATCATCAGCGGTGGTGGTCTTTGCAAGCGAGAGCATATTCTATTTCTTTTTGAGAAAGAGCCACAGCTTAAAGGTAACGGCATTTGTGAGCGCCATGTTCGGCTTCTCGATGCCGCTTATATTCCAGTCACACAGGCATATAATGTTTATAGCCTTTATGCCGTTTATGCTGCTTGCTATGCACTTTACTGACAGGTATTTTGATAAGGGCAGGCGAGCGCCGCTGATACTGTGCGCATTCCTGATGATAATGTGCAACTACTTCTTTGCTGTGACAGCACTCTTTGCACTTGCTGCCTACGGGCTTATTAAGGTCATAGACGAGGGGAAATCTCTGGGTGAGTCGGTAAAGCGCTATATACCTTTTGTGATGCAGCTTTTTATAAGCGTTTTGATGTCGTGCGTGCTTATACTGCCCACAGCCTACGGGCTGCTTGCAGGCAGAGATGAGAATAACGACCCCATATCGCTTATATCGTTCCTGCCTACTATGCGCATCGACTGGCTTACATATCACAGCTACTCTATGGGGCTTACGGGCTTTGGGGTGTTTGCGTGCATTTATGCGGCATTCCACGCAAAGGGCAGCAAGCGCTTTATAGCCGTGCTGACGCTGCTTTTTGCTGTATGCCCGCTGCTTGTGTTTATACTAAACGGCACGCTGTATTTTGACTCGAAGGTGCTTGTCTCATTCCTGCCGTTAGCGCTCATGGTGGTGGCGTGGTTTGTGAGCGAGCTGCTTGAAGAGAGGGTAACGGCTATAAAGCTGCCGATGATACTTTTCATAGCATCAGCCCCCGTGCCGCTGCTGCTTGCTAATAACATAAGCGTATACGCCTACCTTGCAGATGCGGCTGTGACGGCAGTGCTTATCATTTCCCTTGCAAAGGGAAAGAGCCGCCGCCTGTGCGGGGCGTTTATTGCTGTGGCGGTGATTGCCTGCGTTTCAAAAAACCTCTTTGATGAGCTTGTCACGACAGAGAGGTATGACAGCATCGAAGCCCCTGCCATAACCACCCTTGTCAACGAAGCATCAAAGGACAGCATGGTGCGCACGGCTGTTGATGTAAGGCGTGTGGACACGCCTAACAAGGTTTACAGCATATCGCATTATCAGGACACTATATATTCATCAATTCATTCAAAGGACTACAACACCTTCTTCTTTGAGAAGATGTGCAACGAGAACGAGTATAGAAACTCTGCCCTCACCACCCGCACCAAGAACCTGTTTTTCAACTGCTTTATGGGCGACAGGTATATTGTATCAGACAAAAAGCAAAAATGCTACGGCTATGAGCTTATAAAGGCGACCGATGACGGGTATTACCTCTATGAAAACAAAAACGCCCTGCCACTTGCTTACCACACAGGCAGGCTTATGAGCAGGCGTGAGTTTGATAAGCTCGGATTCCCTGAAAGCGTCGAGGCGCTGTCAAAATACACTATCACCGAGCAGGATATACCTGATACAGGCTTTGTCAGCTCGTTTGAGAGGGTGGATATTGGCGATATATTTGATATATCAGACAAGCTCTCGGGAAGTGACAGCTGCAAGCTGCTCAAAGACGGGACGAGGAGCTTTGAGTTTAAGGATTACGACCCCAAGGACACCGAATACAACGGCGTTTCATACTCAATTCCGCTGCCTGAGGAGTGCAGGGGGAAGCTCATATTTATCAGCTTTCATGTTGAAAACCCCAAGGCGGAGCATGACGAGGGGGTCAACAAGATAGGCGATGTCACGGTGATAATAAACGGTGTGAAGAACAAGCTCACCGACCCCGATGCGAGGTACTTCAACAACAATAACGACATGGAGTATGTTCTCTCCGACTGCGGCGACAAGCTGGATATAACCGTCAAGGGCAAGAGCTTTCAGATATCAGATGTTAAGGTTTATGCCGCCGACACTTCGGCTATCGAGAGCATGGCTGATGACAAGACGGCCTTTGAGTTTGACCCCGGCAAGACCTCGGGCGACACACTCAGCGGGCACATCACCGCCCCGGAGGACGGCTATCTTGCGACAAGCTTTTTATACCTTGAGGGCATGACCGCTGAGGTTGACGGCGAGCAGGTAACGCCCGAAAAAGTCAACACCGCATTTGTGGGGCTGCCCCTTAAAAAGGGCGAGCACAGCATTACTATCACATACCACGCCCCGC
>JAFYET010000182.1 GCA_017544125.1 Ruminococcus sp.
AAAGGGCTTGCGGGGACGGGGGCAGAGCCCCAGCAGGGTTTGGGACAGAGTCCCATCGCCGTAGGCGCAAGGCGGCGAACGCAGTTTAATAAAACGCACATCATTCGGTGACAACAGTCCCTTATGGAACGAATAACGTTCGCCGCCCCGCCGCAAATGTCGAAGCGGCGCGGCCGCTGAGACCGTTTTGCGGCAGCCGCCGACAGGCGGCAGGAGCCGAGCGAAGCGAGGCGATACCGCCTCCCCCAAGGGGAGGCGCCTGCAAAGCAGGCGGAGGGGAAAACCACCGCTCGAACGCTGTCAGCCAAGGCATACTCTCTCGTTCCCCGAACGTGCAGTGTGGGGCTTTCTGGGTATCAACGCAGTTGATACCAGCGCCACCCACGCCCCTTCGGTAATGCGCTCCTCCTACTTTGTACAAATCCCTACATATTCCATTTTCCCGAACAGCTTAATTATACCATACCGCCCCCGATTTTTCAATACACCTGCCCTGCACTGTTGCAATAAGGCGCATGATGTGCTATAATATACCTGAAAGAATGTTTACGGGAGGTAAGGTCATGGATAAGGCAAAGTTTACGGTAGTCATACCTGCGCATAATGAGGAAAAGTATATAGGCAAGTGCCTGCGTGCGGTGAGAAGTGCGGCAAAGTATGTGCAGGGCGGGGTCGAGATCATCGTGGTGGCTAACCGCTGTACCGACAATACTGAAAAGATAGCAAGGCGCTACTGCGCTAAGGTGCTCGTAAACGACCAAAAGTGCATTGCCGCCATACGCAACACCGGTGTGCGTGCTGCAAGCGGTGAGATAGTCGTGACGGTCGATGCTGACAGCCTTATGACTAAGTATTCCCTCAGTGAGATAAACGAGCTGCTTGAAAGCGGCAGGTATATAGGCGGCGGCACCAACCCTAAGTTTGACAGAATGTCGGTGGGCATTGCTTTCTCAGCGGCATATGTGGCGCTCAATCTCCTGCCGATAATGATAAAGAACGGCGGCTATCTGAGCGGTGCTATGTTCTGGTTCAGAAAGGCTGATTTTTTAGAGATAGGCGGCTTTGACGAGACGCTTGTGAGCCTTGAGGATATGGACTTTGCAAAGCGCCTAAAGGAGCTGGGAGCTGCCCGTGGGCTCAAATACGGCACACTTAAACGCAGCTATGTTACAACATCGAGCAGGAAGTTTGACGAGTTCGGTGACTGGTATCTGATAAAGAACCGCCGCCTTACAAAGCGCATCTTCACAGGCAAAGACAGGGAAGCGGCAGATGAATTCTACTACGATGTGAGGTAGAGAAAATGAACACCAAACCGAAGGTGCGCCTGCTGCCGCTTGAAGAGAGCGACAGGGAGCAGTTTATAAAGGATAATCAGGAGGCTTTCAATTACGGTGCTCTGGAGGAATTCGGCAGGCGTGATGACCATTTTGAGGAGGGGGAGGATATCATCTCCCGCAAGACGATAGAGCAGAGCATCGACGGCGGCACAGCTTACAGGATAATGTTCGGCAATGAAAAGGTCGGCGGCGTTATAGTAAGCACCGAGGGCGATCGGGGCGAGCTTGAGATACTCTTCGTGTCACCCCACGTTCACAGCAAGGGCATAGGCTATGCGGCGTGGTGCGAGGTAGAGCGGCTCTACCCCGAGGTCAGGGTGTGGGAGACGGTCACGCCGTATTTTGAGACAAGGAATATACATTTCTACGTCAACCGCTGCGGGTTTCATATCGTGGAGTTTTACAACAGCCACCACCCCGACCCCAATGACCCCGAGGCTGACGCTCACCACATAGACGAGCAGTTTCCCGACGGAATGTTCAGGTTTGAAAAGCGGCTATCATAACACAAAAGAGGAATGAAAAATGACAGTATACATCGACGCTGATGCCTGCCCTGTGTCACGCATAGCAGAAAGGGTAGCAAAAGAACACGCCCTGCCCGTGGTGCTTCTGTGCGACACAAACCATGTGCTTGATTCCGATTACAGCACCGTTAAGGTGATAGGTGCGGGGGCTGATGCGGTGGATATAGCGCTTATAAACCTCTGTCACAGGGGCGACATCGTCATAACGCAGGATTACGGCGTGGCGGCGATGGCACTCGGCAAGGGTGCAAAGGCTATTCATCAGAGCGGTAAGATATACACTGATGACAACATAAGCGGCTTGCTTGAAAGCCGCCACATAGCAAAGGTGCAGCGCCGCAAGAGCAAGAACCACCTGAAAGGCCCCGCCAAAAGAACAGCCGAAGACGACAAAAACTTTGAGCGCAGCTTCAGGCAGCTGATAGAGCAGGCGCTGATGCAAAGCGAATAAAAGCATTACCCCCTCCGTGATATTACGTCACAGAGGGGGTAAAAATATAATGAAGATTAAAGGGGGTCATACCTTTACTGCGTGCTGAACGGGCTTGACGATGGTGTTTAAGTCCTTTGCGGCGCTTTCATAAGTAATACCCCGTGAAAGCCTATATTGGTGCAAAGAATTTATCATTTATAAGAAAAACCGCCCCATCCATTTTTTTGCCGAGCGCAATACGGGCGTTAACTACTTCTGCGCTCAGGTGCTTGCGTATGTCAAAAAGGTGTGCATCCCTGTCATCATCCAGTGCCATTTCTTCTAAATAACTGTTTACTGCTCTGGAAAAAAGGGTCATATTGGCTGTTTCAATATCCTGCGTGGGGTTTGTCTCATGCTCCTCGATATACATCTCCGCAGTTGACACCATATAGTGGGCAAGACCTTGGAAATCGCCTGCCCTTTCAAACTCTTTCGTTTTTGCGTAAACTTCTTTTTTCATGTCTGCATATTTTTTTTGGTATAGTTATTACCTCCATTTATGTTTTATTTTGTGCTGCTATAAGTAATACCCCCATAACGCCCGTTTTGGTGTATGGGGGAATGATTTATTTACTGCGGCACCGGTGTGGCTCCTGCCCACAAGCTCGTCAAGGTAAAACAGGCTGACCGAGTTTACAGCGTTCTCGGTGTCCTGCTTTGCCTTATGCCCTGTCCATACAGTTGTGAGAATGAGTATCAGCAGTATGATAGCACCGCCGATAAATGCAACGGTTATGCCCCTTTTTGTGTTTTTCAGGTTCATTGTATCAGCCCCGTTTTGTTACAGGCAGCACAGCTTTTCAAACTGAGCCCTGGCTTCTTGCAAAAGGGCGGTGTAGTCAGTATCCGTCCTGCTTCTTAGAAGCTCGGTCATCTCGCTTACAGGTTTGGTAAGCGGGTCAAGTGAGAGGTTTGAATACATTCCTTTAAGTGCGTGGGCGGTTTCAAAGGCAGCGTCAAGGTCCTTTTCCTTTAGCTGCTCATTAAGTGTATCAAGCCTTTTGTCGGAGAGCGCCTTGCCCACCAGCATAAGGTAAAAATCCTCCCTGCC
Source organism: Ruminococcus sp. (assembly GCA_017544125.1). Lineage (GTDB taxonomy): Bacteria > Bacillota > Clostridia > Oscillospirales > Ruminococcaceae > NK3A76. Next base: position 3,394 of record JAFYET010000182.1, read on the forward strand.
CATGCAGCGGGTAAGCCCCTCATCAACGTTTGCGCCGAAGTCTTTCAGTTTATCAACAGTAAGCATAATTACCCTCCTTGATCTTAGCTTCTATCAGCTTTTCAAACTCCTCTGCGGGCACGGGCTTTGAAAAATAATAGCCCTGTATCACGTCGCAGTCAATTGCCTTTAACAGCTCCATCTGCTCCCCGGTCTCAACGCCCTCGGCTATGACGGGAACTTCTATGAGCCTTGCTATCTCGGTCATTATCTTTACAAGTTCATAGTCTTTGCGGTTTGACGTTATATTGCGTATGAATTTCATATCCAGCTTCAGCGCATCAATGGGCAGCGATGTCAGCATATTGAGCGATGAATAGCCGCAGCCGAAATCGTCCATCTCTATCTTAAAGCCCAGCTCACGCAGCGATGATACCTTTTCAACTATCTGCGCCGAATCGTCTGTGTAGGCAGATTCAGTTATCTCAAGCAGCAGGTTCCCGGGATTGAGCCCGTTTTCTTTTGTTATATCGCAAAGGGTATCGCCGAGCTGCGGGTCAAATATATCGACCCTTGAAACGTTCACCGACACGGGGATGTATACGCCGTATTTATCCTTCCAGCGCTTTATCTGCGCTGCGGCTTCGTTCCATACATACCTGTCCAGCTTATGTATAAGCCCGTTGTTTTCAAAGAGCGATATGAACTCGCCGGGGCTTACCATGCCGAACTCGGGGTGTGCCCAGCGCACAAGAGCCTCGGCACTGGTGAGGGTGGGCTTGTCGCCCCTGATGTTGTATTTCGGCTGGAAGTATACCTTGAACTGCCGCTCATCAAGCGCTTTGTCCATGTCGGTCATCAGCCGCTCAGAGTGCAGCTCTTTGCTGTGAAGCTCGGCGTTGTAGAGGTCATAGCAGGTAGCGTAGCTGTTTCGCAGCTTGCGGCAGGCAAGCCTTGCACAGTCAAAGCGCTGCTCCATATCCGCAGCACTGCCGTCATCAGAATAGATGCCCATTCGCACGCTTATCTTATGATCACCCGTAAGCTCATCGAGCTTTGCGGTATACTGCGGCAGCTCATCTAAAAGCTCTGCGGTGTGGGGGATATATATGCCGAAGCTGTTGCTGCCCGAGCGGCAGGCAAGACCGCCCGTGCGGCGCACAAGCTCGTGTATAAAGCCGCCTATCCTTTTAAGTATAAGGTCGCCGTACTCTCTGCCGTAAAGCTCATTGACTATATGGAAGCGGTTTATATCAAGCACGATAGCGTCCATAGGCATATTGTCGTTCTGATTGTCGAGCCGTTTGCCGTATTCGAGGAAGAATTCTTTATTGAAAAGCCCCGTCAGGCTGTCTCTTTTCGTCTCGTGTATAATGATGCTGTCCTCAGCAAGCTCTATCGAGCGGCTGACCCTTGCCCTGATAACATCGGGGGCATCATAGGGCTTGGTGATAAAATCAGCAGCGCCCAGCTGTAAGCTCTTTACCTCGGCTTCCTTTTCCGAGGTGAGCACAATAACGGGTATGCGTCTAAGCTCACTGTCAGAGCGCATGAGTTTGAGCAGGCTGTACCCGTCGAGCTTTGGCATATGCAGGTCAAGTATCACAAGCGACAGAGTCAGCTTGCTTTGCCTTATCATATCAAGAGCGAGTGCGCCGTTTTCGGCATACACGACCTCATACAGGTCACTGAGCATTGCACCGAGCATCTCACGCTCGATAAACTCATCATCAACTATCAGCACCTTGCGGTGAAGCCCTTTTTTACGTTCAAGCAGTTCCTGCATATTATTTCCTCCTGTTTTTTGCGTTATGATCTGACGTTTTCTATATTATATCACATTCGTCGAGCATTTTCAAGGAAAATATGTCAAAAATTTCGATATTTTGTTTATTTGTTGGGAAAAGGCGGGCGGGCAGAAAAATACCGCAGAGGATAGTCGCCTCTGCGGGGGTGGGGGATATGCAGGAAGGGTCATTCTTTCTTGTCTGATATCTTCCCGATGACTTTTATCAGCAGCATGAGCGATACTGCCATCATGACCGCTTCGGTAATCGGCTGCGCCCATAGCATACCGCCAAAGCCCTGATATACATAGTTGCCCGGCGAGAGGACTTTTTGTGCTATGCCCATAGCCGTGACCGTAAGCTCACTGTAATTCACCGCAAGGTTGTTGTTGACCGTGTAGGCAGCAGAGGTGAGCAGCGTTTCCAGAGATGCGGGCACACCTACCCAGTATATCTCATATGAACATACCGAATATCAGCGGAACGCTCATTTTTACAACAGTCCTGACAGGGGCTTCACTGCTCAATGTGTAGATGCGTTTATCTTCTTTGTTTTCCATTTTCCTCATCACATTTCATTTATCATCTGTATTTATGCAGTATTTCCTTATATTACTAATTATACCATGCTCGCCTGCGATTTTCAAGCTGTATGCAAAAAGAAACAGCCGCAAAGGAGCCGTCACCGAACATTCAGGCGCTTGTTTTGCCACAAAATAAAAAGTATTAACAATTTAGCACTTTGTATCAATGATATAATCTAAATTGTTTACAATATGCGTAGATACGTATTGACAAGGGGAGTACTTTATGTTAAAATATATAAGTATTAGAATTCTGATATAAATTATGCAAATACAAACAAAGGAGAAGTTAGAATGAAAAGTATGAAAAAGTTGATCTCGGGTGCAGCAGCTGCTGTAATGCTTGTCACTGCAAATATCCTGCCTGCCTCTGCCGGCAGATACGATGAATATGTCAGGGGCGACGTAAACAACGACGGCGTGGTAAACACGAAAGACTATATTGACCTGTACAATTATTACTATGGCGATGACGTACCCGGCGTGACATACGAATCGGCAAATATCAACAGAGACTTTCTCATCAACAAAAAAGATGTTATCAGCTTAAGAGAGCAGGTAAGAATGGGCATAGGGTTTATACAGAGATCCAAATACGAGTATACCCTTATGTACAACGGCATGAGCTTTAATGTAATATACACACCGGCTACATCAAGCTATAAGCAGGAAAAATGGAAAATTGAGAATTCATACCGCATAAAAAGCCATGAGGCGAGGGTATACATTTGCCAGATGCTGCAGGAGCATCATCTCTTACACAATGCTGACGGCAATGCCATCAGATCTGCGGAGAACATGGCATTTGAATGGAGAGTTCATAATGATCTATATGAAATTGGCGTAGCTATAAAAAAGAAGAACCCGGCGAAAAGCCAGTACCTGATAGCTCATTGTAAAGATGTAGATATGAACCCTGAGGATTCGGTTCTTGAGGATAGGTTAAAAGATAACTATGATAAGTTTATCGAGGAGTAATATAATGATATAAATAAGTAAGCTTAAAAAAGGCTGTTAAACGCATATGATCATAAGACCCCCGGCGCTGATTTAGAAGGTGGTGCCGAGGGGTTTGTGCTTAATGAGATATAAAAAGGCGAACACCCTTGATGAGTGTTCGCCTTTATTTGTGTATTGGTGACCCGTACGGGATTTGAAAATTCCCCCACGCTTTTTTGGTGTTTTTGAAACTTCTTAAAACATCGGAATTTCGGGCATTTCAGAGAAATCAATCCTCGCATCATTCGTTAAGTTTTTATGACAATAATGAACAAATAAAGAACAAGAATTACGGCATATCTCTTTTTAGGCTTAGTTTCATATTTCAATATCAATTGGATGCTGAAATATGAAACTATTTATTTGTCCGATATTAAGTGCTAATCACACCCGTTATAATCAAATCATTAATGACCTAAAGAAACCGGAGATATAGCGATATGTACTGTATCAGCCCAATAACACTACACCCTTATCAATAAACTCAAAACAGACTAATCTATGAAGCGACCCAAAAACTAATTGGCGTTGATTAGCTGAGGGCATCGAGATCTCTTATCCTGATCATAAATCTGTGCATTTTAATTCTGTTTCATAGGCTTTTCAAGCTTCATATGTCTGAATAAACAAAATCGCCCTGTCGGCTTTTGCCGAGGGCGCAAAGCTTTAGATAAATGAAAAGGCTGCATAGATCATCCTATGCAGCCTTTGTATGTGTTTTTATTTAAGTGAAAGATCGTTCTTGATCTGGGGCTGTGTGGTTGTCCTCTGAACATTCTTAGGTGTCTTTGGCATATTTCTTTTAGCAGTTGCGAGCATCGGGAAGAGCATCTTTCCACCGTCCTCCAAAGCAGCAGTTTCCGCATCGTGCGGTCTGCTTTTCATCATATGCTTGAAATCATCGCGCTTTTGGAGGTCCTTTGAGGTGTTCTCAACGTCCTCCTTAAAGTCATTGGCATTCTTTGCTGTGACCTTGATCTTGGCGCTCTTGTAGAAGTCTGAGACCATTTTGACAGCCATTATATCTGCCACAAGCTCCGATCTGTCAGCAAACGGGAATTCTTCCTTGTCTTTCCTGAGCGCTTCGATAGCGCTGTTCAGAGCCTTGCCCTGAATAGTGTCTTCACCGAGCTTGGTTTCGCTCAGCTCCTTGAACTTGTTTTTATTTCTCAGCTCTGCTTCCTCAGCCAGCTTTTTGTTTTCCTCCATTGCAGCCTCATTTTCAAGCTTCATTATGTCATCCATAATGAATTCCTTAGCAAGCTCCTCGATTTTCTTGGCTGCACGGAAACGATCCTTGCCCATTTTCGATGTAGGCTCCCACTTATTGTTATTGGGGTCTGCTTTAGCTTCTTTCATTTTCTCAGTCTGGTACTTTATGCTTGCCTTGTAAGCCTCCATAAGTGCCGCCCTGACTTTTTCGTTGGCAAGTACAGGCTCCTTGGGAACAGTATAAAGCAGCTTTTCAAATTCAAGGGTCTTTTCTCTCAGGTCGATAATGCTCTGTGAATCCTCGTGGTTCATCTGGAAAACGTTGAATTTAGAAGGCTGAGAATTAAGCCCTGCTGTGATAGAGTCAAGATCGGTCTTTGCAGCAGCGCCGGGGATAGTGGCTCTGAGATCATTTCTGAAGTTTGTAAGTGCCTTTTTATATTCCGCTGTTCTTCCTTCACTCAGCTTTGCAGTCTTTTCGCTTACTGCCGTTTTATGTGGTAACGTTTCAGTGCCGTATGCTGTAAACCTGAGTGCGGCATTATCGAGCGCCTTTGACATTTCCTTGGGCGTTTTTGCATTCATAAGGCTCTTATAGATAGGGGAATCCTTTACCGTATCCTTGTAAAGATCGGTGAATTTTTTTTCGCCGTCATCCTCGCTGAGAAGTGCTTCCTCATGCGATATATTACGCTCCATATAAATGTTTTTAAGTACGCTTGAAGATGAATTAGTGATTATATTATTATACTTAGACTTATATTCGCTGGATTTACCTACATAGTCTATGTTGACAGACTGGTTTACACTGACATTGAGGTCACTTATAAGGTCAGAGCTTGATTTTACATTTCCATCCGGATCCATCAGCGCTATGTTTTCGTCATGATCTATAATATCCTTGACCGAGTCGATCATGTCTTTTTCTACAAGATCATTTTTTAAGGTACTATCTGCATTTATTGCGGCAATGGACATATTCATAAGATAATCCATAACCTGCTTTTCGCGCTCGGGGGTATTTGCATCAGCAGGGTTTTCAATAAGCTCCTTTGCAGCTATATTTGATTTTGCAAATGCCTCTTCCTTCTTGATGTTGGCCTTGATCCTTGCAAGCTCTCTTTCGTTGAACATTTCCTTAACGCCAAGGTCGGGGTCGTCCATAAATTTCGATATGGTCTTGTAAAAGCCCTTTTTGTGACCGATACCTCTGGTGTTTGAATTGAAAGTCAATGAGCCTATATCATCTTTAATATACTCGGCAATATTTTTAAGCGCAGCCTTGACCTTTTGCTTGTCGCCCCTGTTGTATTCATCGAGTGCTTCCTTAGCCTCTTTTCTTAAAACGGGCATGATCGGAGAAAAGCCCTTTGTCCTTTCCTCATCGCCTTTAGCGATGTTAGCTTCAAGGAATACGCGGTTGAAAGAGACCATATCCAAAGATGCTGCTGTGGAGGAGGTATATGACCCATGCAGATTCTTTTCATTAAATGCAACACCGAGCGAAACAAGTGCTATCATATCATCGTCCATTCCCTCAACATCGGGAAGGACTATGGATTTATATTCCTGTGCAGCTTCATTGGTGTAAAACTCTTCGTTTTTGCCGGGGTCGATAGATGCGTTTTTTCCAAAACGGTCTACAATATTGGTATAGCGCTTTTTATCGGTCGCGATAACTCCGTTATAGAATTCCAGTTTACCCTGTGAATATTCATCAAGCTGATCTTTAGTGTACTTAGGCATATTTATCTCTCCTTAATCAAAATATTGCATTATTATGCCCTTCTGTACATTATACCCCCGTTCCACTCTATATGGGTGCATAAAAAGCAATTTTTTTTCAAAAAACAATCATTTTGCTTATATGCCTATAAAACAGCCCCACAAGCGCCTATCTTGTGGGGCAAAAATAAAAAATATATGGTTATATACTTGACACACCAATTAAAATGCCTTAGATAACGAGCAATTTGTACTGCCATATGATAGGCGATGCGCAGGCAAGGGTGACAGAGGCGGTTTCAAATTCTCTTAATTTCCATAGGAAGAAAGAGGAGAAAAGCTCGGCGTGAAAGCTTGTTCATCAAACAATGAACAAGTAAAGAACAAGGTGGGATTTTAGGGAATAAAAAAACTCGGAAACTGGCGTATTTACGCTGTTTCCGAGCATATGGTTTGGTGACGCTCGCTTAAACATAGATGAAACATTTATTTTATCGTTATCCTTGATCTGCTTTTTGAATTTTATGCACCCATATCTCTGTTTGCAGGGTATTACTTATGGATGTACTTGAAATATCTGAGAAAAAATAACATAAAATGTATTTTTGGGAGGAATAGGCTATGGCGATAAATCAGGAACTGTTAAACAAACTGAATACCCTTGCGGCAGAGGGAAAGTATAAAGAGCTTGCGCAGTTTATGATAGACACGACTGCCGAATCTACTATAAAGGCAGAGGCACATATAAACGGTGCAACTGATGACCTGGATACGATCAACTCATTTATGTTTACATTAGGTGAGGTACCGCCTGAGCAGGAGATAGATCCTGCGAAAAAGGCTGTTGCCTACGGGCTTACCGAAGCATTGGCAAATATACGTGACAATGCACTTGTTGAAACGGGCAAGAAATACAAGGAATGGAAGCAGCGTATAGACAACGGCGAGGTAGAAGAAGCAAACCTTATAGGTGAAGAAAAAGTAAATGATGCGCTTGCTAAGGATATAGCTTTGTTTGGTACTCAGAATGGCAAGGATCTTTACTATGCCTATAATATAAACGGAATGCTCAGCTCTGTTCTCGGCGGATCGAACAAGAAGTGGCAGGAGGAGATAAACAAGCCCGAATTCAACAAATATCGCAATAATGTGACCAACACTGTCAATACGCCTGTTATCAAGGAGGTGCTTGATGCCCATACTGAGGTGAGCGAAGAGGACAAAAAGCTGTTTTTTGATATTTACGGCATAAACCCTCAGGCAAGCAGCGGCAGCTATGGCATTGCAGTCAAGCCCAACTTCAATATGACTGACGGGAAGATAGAATATAAGGGCTTACCCGCTTACATCACGGATATAAACAACGCAAAGACCCCCGAAGAGCTTGATGAGCTTAAGCAAAAGCACCTTGATATAATTGACACCGAAAAGGAATTTGAAAAGACATCAAAAGAACTCGCAACTGATATACTTACCGATCTGACTGATATTATTGATTCGGGCAATAACAGTATCAAGAATAATGATGAATACAAGAACTTCAAAAAATCGCTTAGAAACCTCAGCAAAATAGGCAACGGCTTTAACCTCAATGTGGGCGGCAAGATATTCAAAACAGATGATTATAAGCCGCTTACGATCTATAATGCCGTTTCTGAGGCGCTTGAGCTTGGCGAAAAGTATTCGGCTAAGATCAACAAAATGTTTGACCCCAACAAGGCGCAGACGGCTCTGGCAGAGCATGAGGAGTTTGTGTCTGACACGCTCAAGGACCTCGAAGCCTACAAGAAGAAAATGGAGGTCTATAAGGATAAGCTCAGCCCTGCTGCGTCAACAAGTGCGATAAGAGACGCAAACAAGCACATTGGCAGGATAGATAAGGCCGCAAAGTCAAGAGGCTTTGATGAGGAGCGTATGCAGAAGGCACACCTTTGCACCATGTTCGGCAGGGATATAGATAAGCTTGACAGCTGCATAGGGCAAAGCAATAAGGCAAACCAAAACGTTCACTTCGGCGGCAATGACTACGACGAGGCGATAGAGGCTATGAGGCAGCTTTCCGCAGCATCAAAGGCTTACAGAGAGACTATGCGAAACGGCGGTCTCAAAGAGGAGAACCGAGAGGCAGCAGAGGCACTTCGTCAGCAGGCTATGGAGGCTCGTGCGAAGATAAACAAGTACGTTGAGCGAAAGAATATCGACAAGAAAAAGCACAAGGGCAAGCTCGATGAAAAGGGCGAGAGACGCTTTAATGCTATGGAAGCTTCGATGAGATCGGTCAACAAGCTAATGTATTCGCTGGACGATCAGCTGCGCACGCTTGATAATGAGCTTGTAAGAGAGGGGCAGAAGGCTATCGTTGACGGCATAAAAGCCAATATGGACACCGAAAAGAACAGGCTTATGACCGAAGCCGGAAACGAGCAGTCGCTCGGAAAAAAGACTGCTGCAATGGGCGCTGCCGATGCGCTTGATACCATTAGTGAGCTTGCAAACGGCAAGGGCAAGCTCACCCCCGATGAGGAGCTTTCTGCCAAGAAGGCGCTTGTAAAGCTCGGCTTCTATAAAATGGGGTTAGCTGATAAAAAGCGTATGTGGATAGACGGCAGAGATCCTCAGTTTTCCGCAGACACATATAACAAGTATGTGCATGATACAGCTTGCTCTCAGAAGTACAGTGATGCCATAGGCGAGCTGTCAAGAGAGAGCCTGTTACTGCTTGTAAGCGAGCCGGAGATGAAAAAGATAGGTGATACACTTGTTAACTATGTATCAGACATGGCAGTAGAAAGGGCGCTAAAGGAGAACGAAAGACTGACTACTGCAGATCATGGTAAGAATATAATAACAAACGTTCTTGACCCTGTCATAAAAAATGCAAATGACCCCGATGCCGACAGATATGATGAGGTGCCTGTAAGCATGACCGTGCAGGCTGCCCAGACGGCAAAGAAGGGTGTGGAAATGCTGATCGACATATTAGAAAACAACGGAGAGCTGACAGCAGATGACGAAGAATATGTAAGAGATGCCTATGCTGCACTCGCATTCCAGAGCTCAAAGCTGTCTGACAGCAAGGATAAGATAGGTCATGAGGAATATGTTGAGCAGATACACAAGCTGGCGACCGATGAGGACTTTGTAAAGACTGTCGGCAAGCTCTCAATGGACGGGATCTGTAAGTTTATGTGGGATGAAAAGGCACCCCAGAAGCTTATGGACAGTTATCTTGCAAACAAGACCCGAGCTATGGAGGAGGGCGCTCAGAAGCTGAACGAAAAGGCAAAGGTAAAGCAGCAGCCCGAGATGGGTAACAATATACAGCCAAAGGCGCTGTGACAGTCTGAGAATAGTGTTAATAAAAGGCTTGCTCCAAAAGCGGAGCAGGCCTTTTTGAGCAGCGGAAAGGTCTTAAGGCGTAAGCCGATGGTCGTGCGGTGTTGACTTGATTGCAAAGTAGTAGAGTTGTTTAATATATTTCCCTTTATCTGTTTTGGTTTCAACAGGGTCTTTACGGCAAGTCGCTCTGAACATAGAGGTCAGGTTAAAACAAAGCTGTCCGCTGCAAAATCCGGGTAGCGGACAAGTAAAGGACTTCAAGCCGTATCAGGGTAAAAAAAGAACTCAGAAATGGCGATTTAACGTCATTTCTGAGCCTTGCGTCTGGTGACCCGTACGGGAATTGAAGGAAGATTTTACCAGCTAATATTTTTGCATATCTTGCGGTATCTTTTCGGATATTCCGTAGTTTCTCGCTAAAAGCACATCATAAGCGTCGATAATATTTTAATAAATAACCGGGCTGATCGTGGGTCATTCGCATTTATAATGTACAACAGACAAGGCGGGGGAGCCTTGTCTGTTTTTGTTATTCATATGGTTATTAATATGATCTTGCCATGAATTATGATAGTGGTTTTAAATCGGATTTTGATGAATATAGTCTCTGTAAATATAATAATATCCTTATTGAGTATTCAAATATTTATTCTTATACTCTTCCCATTTTTCTCTGCCAGATGGTGATATATCACCTGCAATATAATGAAATATTATTTCAATATAATGCTTTTTACCTTTTAAGAATGGCTTTTTTTGCATATTTCTATAAAAAGAGTTTAAATCAAAAATGTCATCGCTTTTTGATATATCGTATTCCCAACGCAAGTAAGATGAGGGAGCAAACTCTCTGTATTCTTCGTAATATTCGCTTTTTATTCTGTAGGAAGCAGGCCATCTATCCGGATCAGATGAATAGGAATCTACATAATCTGAAAAGCATTTATATAGATTGATCCCAAATTTATTATATGTTTCTTGTATCCAAAGATCAATCTCATCTGTTATTCTTATGTTTTTAAACCATTTAGGAAAAATTGCCTCTTTTCGCTGATGTCCGATTAAAAACTTTTTGATCTTTTCTTGCGATCCATTAAGATAATTATACCTGTCTATTAGCTTGTAGTATATTTTGTAAGCCATAGCGTTGAACTCTTCATCCTCAGTATATAGAAAGAAGTATGGGTCATCTATCTGATGAATTATTACCCTATCCAACCAGCAGCCGTATAAAATATTTAAGTTTACAAGCCAATCGATTACATCAGGAGAATGAGCACGTAATGCTCGTCTGTATTTCTCTGTTTTCTTAGTTCTGACAATGGTTTGTTCATCGGCTTCAGACAAATCAATATAG
>JAFYET010000183.1 GCA_017544125.1 Ruminococcus sp.
GGGCGGCGGCTTTACCGCACTTATCGGTATGTCAGCTGATAAGGCGATAGCCGATTACATTAAAAACATTCTGCCATACATTGACCTCTTCATCTGCACCGATGACTACGGCGAGCGTGCGCTTGACAAAGGCGAGCTTGCGGCTATCATCGAGAGCTGCGGCGGCAAGGCGCAGACGGCAGACAGCCTGCCCCACGGGCTTGATGAAGTCAGGCACTCTGACAAGGGGCTTATATGCGGCAGTTTGTTTTTGATAGCGGCAGTATTGCAGGAGGGGCAAAAATGAACATAGCCGTTATAAGAGCCAGTGAGACATGGCAGCAGGCAGGGGCATACTACGTGCGCATTCAGGGCATGGCAAGGCAGCACGGCATAACCCTTCGCCGTGAGTTTGATGAGCATGACACGCCCTGTACAAAATACATAGTGCTCACCGATGATGACTTCCCCGTGGCGACCTGCAGGCTTTACCCGATAGGCGAAAGCCTTGCCATGATAGGCAGAGTCGTGGTGCTTGATGAATATCGCAGCAAAGGGCTTGGCAGGCGTGTATTGAATGAAGCCGAGAGCTGGCTGCGTGAGCTTGGCTTTAAAAAAGCAGCGGTCGAGAGCCGTGATGTGGCAGTGGGGTTTTATCAGAAGCTGGGCTATACTGTCACAGACACAGCACTTATTCACGGCGACACCTTTGACTGCATAAGAATGGAAAAGACGTTATAGAAAAGGAGCAATATACAATGCTTGGTATTACCTGCGAGGGCGGTGCCAGCAGGACGGTGTATTCCTGCGGCATACTCGATAAGTTCCTCGATGAAAGTATAATGTGCGACCGCTTTATCGGCGTGTCGGCGGGCATAGCCTTCGGGGTGTCATACATCTCGAAGCAGCGTGGGCGCAACCTCTCACTTGCCAGCGACTTTATGCCCACAAGAAAATACATGGGTGCTCACCACCTGCTGCGCCCGTCAAATATGAGCTTTTACAACCTCGATTACGCCTTTAACGAGATACCCAACTCGCTGCTGCCCTTTGATATGAAGGCATTTGCTGAGTTTGAGGGCAGCGTTGAGGCGGTGGTCACTAATGTTGACACGGGCAGAGCGGAATACCTCGAATGCCCGAGAGATGACAGGGAATTTACACTGCTGCGTGCAAGCTGTGCGCTGCCTATGCTCTTCCCGATGATAGAGATAGGCGGCAAAAGATACCTCGACGGCGGGCTTGCAGACTCTATACCCTTTAAGCATATGATCGAGCAGGGGTGCGATAAGAACATAGTCATTCTCACCCGCCCCAGGGGCTATGTCAAGAAGGACGAGCCGCTTCTCAAACTCATGGAAAAGCGCTATAAGAAGTACCCCGAGCTGGTTGACTGTATGCGCACAAGGGCGCAGCGCTATAACGAATGTGTAGCCGAGCTCGAGCAGCTGCGGCGTGAGGGCAAGGTGTTCGTTTTCTCACCAAAGCACACCTTCGGCGTTAACAGAACTGAGAATGACAGGCGCAAGCTGCGCCGGCTCTACGATTACGGCTACGCCCACGCAGAGCATGAGCTTGAAAACCTGCGCAGATATTTATACAGATAGATCGGAGCATCACAACCTTGAAAAACATAATCAAACTCGGCATAGCCGCCGCTTTCTTCTCTGCGGCGGGAATATATATACACGACAGGCAGCTCGATGTGCGGCGTGTCACAGTGCGCCACGAGCGGCTGCCCGAGGGCTTTGAGGGGGCAAAGGTGCTGCACCTTTCCGACCTGCACTCAAAGACCTTCGGCGAATTAAACGGCAACCTCATAAGCTCCTGCGAGGCGTGCAGACCTGATGTGATATTCTTCACAGGCGACCTCATATCACGAAACGAAGACAGGTGCTTTTTTGACGCAAAGCTCTTCCTCCTTGAAAAGCTCACTGCCATCTGCGATGTGTATTTCGTTCTCGGCAATCATGAGCAGGACGCTGATGCGAACTGGCAGTATCTGAGCGAAAAGATAGAGCACATGGGTGTAAAGATACTCAGAAACGAGGGCGACTACATTTACCGAAACGGCGACAGGGTAAAGGTGAGCGGTCTGCTGCCTGCCCTTGAATGCTACCACAACGGGCACTGCTACAAGCACCTAAAGCCTATCGACATCGCCTACACCACCCAGCTCCTCGGCGAGTGCGACAGGGGGGAATTCAACATTCTCCTCGCTCACAGCCCCTTCGGCTTTGAGGGCTACGCCGAGTGGGGGGCTGACCTTGTGTTCTCGGGGCACGTTCACGGCGGGCTTATCAGGCTGCCTGTCCTTGGCGGGCTGCTCTCCCCCGAGCGCAGGTTCTTCCCCAAATACACCAAGGGCACATATTATAAAGACGACTCAAAAATGCTCGTCACCTCCGGTCTTGGCAAGCTGCGCATAAACAACCCCTCTGAGATAGTAGTCTGTACGCTTACAAGAGGCTGAAGCGCTTCGCTCAATGAATAGTGAATAGTGAAAAACAGAGGTATCGCATAAGCGATACCTCTGTTTGTTTCCTGTTCAGTTAATGCCTGCTATCAGAGATTTACTACCTTGGGACCTGCTGCCTTTCTGATTATAAGTATAACAGCGCAGAGAATTGCAACGCCTATACCTATTATCGGTATGTACTTTGCGGTATCATACTTTATGGTGCGCAGGCAGTAGCTGTCTTCAACAAGCTCTGCATACTCTGCATCTGTCATGCCCCACTGGTTGCAGTATTCCTTTAAGTATTCCTTTACCTTGTCGGGCATCTCAACTACCTCGGTCGATACCTTTATCGCATCGGGGGTGGCTGATGTCTTGCCGTCAAGCTCGTCCCATGTCTGGTCTGCGAGTGTGTCAAACTGACCGCTCATGCCGTTGATAGTCACGTTTATTACAAAGAAGCTGTTCTCACCCTCAACGAGGTAGTAAGGCGACTTTGTCTTGCTTACCGGCACAGGGCCGTAAGTTCTTGTGGTAGTCTCCTCAGCGATAACGTCATATGCGTAGGGTATCTCGCCCTCGTACATATCGCCCTTTTTAAGTGAGCCTATGGTGATATCCTTGGTGTCCTGAATGTCGCCCTTCCAGAGCTTTAATGCATCAGCAGCACCCACGCCGCCGAATACAAGACCCATTATCATAACTACAAGCAGTATCTTTGTCAGCTTACCCATATCCTTTTCCCCTTTTCATATTCAAATGATTTAACTTTTGCCTTGTGTATTATAATTATATCATTTTATTTATATATAATCAATAGTATATTTTGAACAAAATATTGCCCACCTTGCAGGGCGCATATATCGCCTTTCACAAAAGTGGGGCTTTTGCCCGCAAATTCCCCGTTTTATAATGAAAAAGCTGTGAAAAATCATTGACAAAAACACCCTGTTGCGGTATAATATATAGTGTATTTTTATAATTTAAAGGACGGTTAGAACATATGGGTTTATTTGATAAATTGTTCGGCAACTACTCCAAAAAGGAGCTTGCAAGAATAGAGCCTATCAAAAACAAGGTGCTCGAGCTCGAGGCGAAATACCAGCCTATGAGCGACCACGAGCTCAGAGAGCAGACACAGATAATGAAAGACCAGCTCGCGGACGGGCTGTCAACTCTTGATGACACACTGCCTGATGCACTTGCGGTGTGCCGTGAAGCAGCATTCAGGGTGCTGGGCAAAAAGCCCTACCCCGTGCAGATAATCGGTGCTATCGTTCTTCATCAGGGGCGTATCGCCGAGATGAAGACAGGTGAAGGTAAAACTCTCGTTGCCTGCCTTGCAGCTTATGCCAACTGCCTTGACGGCAAGGGCGTTCACGTTGTAACGGTAAATGACTACCTCGCTAAGTTCCAGTCAGAGGAAATGGGCAGAGTATTCCGCTTCCTCGGGTGTACTATCGGCTGTGTGCTCAACGGCATGGAGAAGGACGAAAAGCGTGAGGCTTATAACGCCGACATCACCTACGGCACAAACAGCGAATTCGGCTTTGACTACCTGCGTAACAACATGGTAATATATAAGAAAGATAAGGTGCAGAGAGGTCACTCCTTCGCAGTTGTCGATGAGGTAGACTCTATACTCATAGACGAGGCAAGAACCCCTCTTATCATATCCGGTCAGGGCGATAAATCTACTGACCTTTACCAGAAGGCTGACGCATTCGCAAAGACATTAAAGCCCACCAAGGTAGTTGAGATTGACGATAAGCAGGATACCGACACTATCTACGACGGCGACTACATAATAGATGAAAAGGCAAGGACAGCCACCCTTACCAAGCAGGGCGTAAAGAAGGCAGAAAAGCACTTCGGCGTTATCAATCTTATGGATGCTGACAATATGACGCTCCTGCACCACATAAACCAGGCTATCAAGGCTAACGGCGTTATGACCAACGAGGTGGATTACGTTGTCAAGGATGGCGAGGTGCTCATCGTTGATGAGTTCACAGGTCGTATAATGGTCGGCAGGCGTTTCAACGACGGTCTGCACCAGGCGATAGAGGCTAAGGAAGGCGTTAAGGTAATGCGTGAGTCAAAGACTATCGCTACCATAACATATCAGAACTACTTCCGCCTTTATGAGAAGCTCTCGGGTATGACGGGTACAGCGCTTACCGAGGAAGACGAGTTCAGAGAGATCTACAAGCTCGACGTTATCGAGGTGCCCACCAACCGCCCCGTTATCAGAAAGGATCACCACGACGTTGTATTCAAGACCGAGAAGGGCAAGTACAACGCAGTTATAGAGCAGATAATCGAGTGCAACAAGAAGGGTCAGCCCGTGCTTGTCGGTACTGTATCCATTGAGAAGAGTGAATACCTCTCACGCCTGCTCAAAAACAAGGGCGTAAAGCACGAGGTGCTCAATGCCAAGTACCACGAGAAGGAAGCTCAGATAGTTGCTCAGGCAGGTAAGTTCGGCTCAGTTACGATCGCTACCAACATGGCAGGTAGAGGTACCGATATCATACTCGGCGGTAACGCTGAATACCTCGCAATGGCTGAGATGAGAAAGCTCGGCTATGAGGAACAGGTAATAGTTGACGCTACCGGCTTTGCTGAGACTGATGACCCGGTAATAATCGAGGCAAGAGAAAAGTACAAGCAGTTCTATGACAAGTATGACGCTCAGGTAAAGGAAAAGGCTGAGGCTGTAAAGGAAGCAGGCGGTCTTTTCATCATAGGTACAGAGCGCCACGAGTCAAGGCGTATAGATAACCAGCTGAGAGGCCGTTCAGGTCGTCAGGGCGACCCTGGCGAGAGCCGCTTCTACCTCTCGCTTGAAGATGACCTTATGAGAATATTCGGCGGTGACAGGGTCACAGGCATGATGGATACTCTTAAGGTAGATGAGAATATGCCTATCGAGAGCAAGCTGCTCACAGGCGTTATCGCATCATCACAGAAGAAGATCGAGGGCAGGAACTTCAACATCAGAAAGAACGTACTTAACTACGATGATGTTATGAACACCCAGCGTGAGATCATCTACGGTCAGAGGAGCAAGGTGCTTGACGGTGAGGATATCCACGACTATATCCTCAATATGATAAAGGACTTTGTTGAGACTACCGTCAATATGTATGTGGGCGATGAGGATATCAAGGATAACTGGAACCTTGAAGGTCTGAAGGATCAGCTCATGGGGCTCATCACAGTTGAGGATGACTTTAAGTACACCAGCCAGGAGCTTGATGACACAAGCAAGCAGGATATCATAAATATGCTTCAGGAGAGAGCCCTCGCTATATACAACAAGCGTGAGGAAGACCTCGGTCACGACCTGCTGCGTGAGATAGAGAGAGTTGTTCTCTTAAAGGTAGTTGATACCAAGTGGATGGCTCACATTGATGATATGGATGAGCTCAAGCGTGGAATCGTGCTTCGTTCCTACGGGCAGAGAAACCCTGTTGTTGAATACAGAATGGAAGGCTTTGAGATGTTCGATGCTATGGTAGACTCTATCAGAGAGGATACTGTAAGAACGCTCTTCACCATTCAGGTAAGGCGTGAGGGTCAGGCACCCAAGCGTGAGCAGGTGCTTCAGGACAGCAGCACTAACCACACCGTCATCAGAAGAAGGGCAAAGAAGATAGGTCCCAACGATCCCTGCCCCTGCGGCAGCGGCAAGAAGTATAAGAAGTGCCACGGCGCTGCTAACTTCACTGAGGAAGCTCAGGAAAAGATAGAGGAGCAGACAAGCCCCGATACCGATTCTGACGAGACGGAAGAAGCAGAAGTATAATATTTAAACCTACGGATAGGACGGCATTTTCGCCGTCCTATTTTGGGATAGAGACACTGAAAACGATTGCGAGGGATATTTATGACGGCATTCAGAGCGGCAGATATACTTCTGCCGAAAAATACAGACATGGAAAAGTGGGCAGCAGTTGCCTGCGACCAGTATACATCAGAGCCGCAGTACTGGGCAGAGCTCAGAGAGCTTATCGGCGATGCCCCCAGCACCCTTGACCTTATACTCCCCGAGGTGTATTTAGGCGAGGGCGATGTGCAGGGGCGCATAGACAAGATACATCAGGCTATGAAAAAATACATAGCGCAGGGCATTTTTGAAGAGCATAAAGACGCACTCATCTACTTAGAGCGCACACAGAATGACGGCAAGGTGCGTGCAGGGCTCGTGGGCTGCATAGACTTAGAGGAGTATGATTACTCAAAGGGCTCGACCTCGCAGGTGCGTGCTACCGAGGCAACGGTAGTCGAGCGCATTCCGCCCCGCTTAAAGGTAAGGCGTGGGGCTGATATCGAGCTTACACATATAATGATACTGATAGACGACGAGGGCAGGGGTGTTATCGAGCCGCTTGAAGCTAAGAAAGAGGGCTTTAAGAAGCTCTATGACACACCCCTTACCAAAAAGGGCGGCAGCATAAAGGGCTGGCTGCTTGATGAGGGCAGCAAAGCGGCTGTGCTCGCAGCACTTGACAAGCTGGGCTCAAAGGAAGTGTTTGAAGCAAAATACGGGCTTTCTGACACCCCCGTGCTGCTCTACGCAATGGGCGACGGCAACCACTCGCTCGCCACAGCAAAGGCATATTACGAGGAGCTCAAAGCTGCAAACCCCGGCAAGGACTTGTCAAACCACCCTGCAAGGTATGCTCTTTGCGAGATAGTCAACCTCCACTCCCCTGCTTTGGAGTTTGAGGCGATACACCGCATAGTAACAAACACCGATGTAAGCAGGCTGATGACAGCGCTGACCGATAAGCTGGCACTTTCCGACAAAGAGGGCGTGCAGAAGATAACGGTAGTCGAAAAGGGCGCTCACCGTGACTTATACATTCAAAAGCCCCTTTCAAAGCTGGCTGTGGGCTCGCTGCAAGCTGCACTTGATGAGCTGCTGCCCGAAATAGGCGGCGAGGTGGATTACATTCACGGCGCTGAGGTGGTAGATGAGCTGTCAAAGAAAGATAACGCTATTGGCTTTATACTCCCCGACATGGGCAAGGACGAGCTCTTCCCTACAGTAATAGCAGACGGGGCGCTGCCGAGAAAGACCTTCTCAATGGGGCACGCTTGGGATAAGAGATACTACATGGAAGCAAGACGCATAACTGAATAGAAAGGCGCATTTATCATGAGAAACGAACAGATAAAAAAGGAACTCACCACACACATAATACCCTTCTGGAACGCACTGAAAGACGATGAAAACGGCGGCTTTTACGGCTTTTTGTCAAACTCTTTAGAGCTTGACAAGAAAGCTGACAAGGGCGTTATCCTCCACGCAAGGATACTATGGTTCTACTCCCACGCATATGAGGTGCTTAAGGACGAGAGCTTAAAGCCATATGCATTCCACGCATATGAGTTTATAAAGAACCACTGCATCGACTACGACAACGGCGGCGTTTACTGGATGTGCGACTACAAGGGCAACCCTACTGACACTATGAAGCACACCTACAACATAGCGTTCTGCATATATGCCCTTTCGGCTTACTACAACGCCTTTGGCGACAGGTTCGCACTTGACCTGGCGCTAAAGCTCTTTGCCGATATCGAGGAGAACACCCTTGATGACTACGGCTACGGCGAGGCTTTCTCTAAAGACTGGCAGCCGATAGACAACGAAGCGCTCAGCGAGAACGGCTTAAAGGCTGACAAGACGATGAACACTGTGCTGCACCTTATCGAGGGCTACACAGAGCTGCTTCGTGCTATGCATAATGAGCACACGGAAAAGCGCCTGCGCTTCCTGCTCTCGCAGATGTCAGATATCATCTACGACCCGCAGACAGATGCGCTCAGGGTGTTCTTTGATGATAAATTCAACTTAGTGGGCGACATACACTCCTACGGGCATGACATCGAGGCGACATGGCTCGTTGACAGGGCTTGCAGGGTGCTGGGCGATGATGAGCTTTCAGAAAAGTTCAGGGCTATAAACGTTAAGATCGCCAAGAACATTCAGCGCATAGCCATTGACGAAAACGGCGCTATGAACAACGAGCGTGACAAGCAGGAGATAAACCGCACCCGTGTATGGTGGGTGCAGGCTGAGGCTGTTGTGGGCTTTATAAACGCCTACCAGAACAGCGGTGATGAGAGCTTTCTTGACAGCGCCCGTGGCGTGTGGGATTACATTGCACAGCACGTAGTTGACAAGCGTGAGGGCGGCGAGTGGTTCTCAGAACTTACACCTGATAACACACCCCACGAATACAAGGAGCAGGTAGGCCCATGGAAATGCCCATACCACAACGGCAGAATGTGCTTAGAGGTAATAACAAGGGGCGTGGAGTTTTAATATGTATAAATACGAAACACACCTGCACACCTGCGAGACAAGCGCCTGCGCCACCGCATCGGGCAAAGCCCAGGCGCAGCGGTACAAGGAGCTTGGCTACGACGGCATAATAGTTACCGACCACTTCTTTAACGGCAACTGCCTGCCCGAGATACACAGCTGCACCGACTGGAAGCGCAAAGTAGATATGTTCTGCACAGGCTTCGAGCGGGCAAAGGCTGAGGGAGACAGGATAGGGCTCAAAGTCTTCTTCGGGTTTGAATACTGCTACGAGGGGGCTGACGTGCTGGTATACGGGCTTGACAAGCAGTGGCTCTATGACCACCCCGAGATAATGGAGATGTCGTTTTTTGACTTTGCAGAGCTTGCACATAATGACGGGGCAGTGCTCGTTCACGCACACCCTTTCAGGCAGGCGGGCTATCTGCGTGAGATAAGGCTTATGCCCGACTATGTTGATGCGGTGGAGGTTTACAACTGCGGCAACTTTGAGGATATATACAACGACCGTGCCTACTGGTATGCTTTGCAGTATGGCTTTAACATGACGGGCGGGACGGACAACCACCACCTGACGGTAACGAAACTCAGCGGCATAACTTCAGAAAAGCCGCTTGATACGATCGATGACGTAAAGACCGCTATACTGAGCGGTGATATAGGGGTGATCTACCCCGAGGGCTATAAAAGAAAGGAAGGCTGACAATGAAACTTAAAAGATTATTAGCAGCGGTGCTGGCAGCGGCTGTATGCGGCATGATGGCAGGCTGCGGCGACACAGACAGCTCATCAAAGGCTGACAGCGGCAGCGGCAGCAGCACAGCAGACTCACAGGCGACAGAGAGCGGGGCTGAACAGAAGGAAAAGGACGACACCATAAAGCCCATGCGTGACATCACAGCCTGGGAGCTTGTCAAGGAAATGAAGACAGGCTGGAACTTAGGCAACACCTTTGATGCAACTGGCAGCGACGGGCTCAGCGCCGAGACATCGTGGGGGCAGCCCACAACCACCAAGCTCATGGTAGATGCGGTGGCAGATGCGGGCTTTAACGTATTCAGGCTGCCTGTTTCATGGGGCAAGCATATGGACGACAAGTATCAGGTAGACCAGGCGTGGATGGACAGGGTAAGAGAGGTAGTTGACTACGCTATCGACGACGGACTGTTCGTTATACTCAACACCCACCATGAGGACTGGTACTTCCCCAAGGAGGAGGACAAGGAGCAGGATATCGAGCAGCTCAAGGCTCTCTGGGCACAGATAGCCGAGGAGTTCAAGGGGTATGATGAGCACCTTATCTTCGAGGGGCTCAATGAGCCGAGGCTCCGTGACACACCGCAGGAGTGGACGGGCGGCACACCCGCCTCCCGTGAGATAGTCAACGAATACGAGAAGGCATTCTACGACACGGTAAGGGCATCAGGCGGCAACAACGACAAGCGTGCGCTGATGATATCGGGCTATGCTGCATCGAGTGACCCCAAGGTGTTAAATGACATCAAGCTCCCCGATGAGAATGACAAGCACCTTATCGTATCTGTTCACGCATACCTGCCCTACTCATTTGCACTTGACACAAAGGGCACTGACCAGTTCGACGCAGCATCTGACGGCGGCGTTATCGACAGCCTGTTTGATAACCTTGACAACATCTTCTTATCAAAGGAGATACCCGTTATCATAGGCGAATACGGCAGCATGAACAAGAACTTCAACGTAGAGGACAGAGTTGAGTGCGTTAAATACTACCTCGAGGCAGCCAAGGAAAAGGGCGTGCCCTGCGTATGGTGGGATAACAACGCATTCGTGGGCAACGGCGAGAACTTCGGCCTGCTTTCAAGAAACTCGGTAATAAGCGACAACTTCTCAAATGTATGGGATCCGCAGGAGATAATCGACGCTATAAAGGGTGTATACAATGAGTGACGGTGACGCAAAAGCAGGGGGCTTTTCCTATTCGGGGAGCGTTCTTGATGACCTGCTAAATGACTTAAGCGGCGGCAAAGCGCCTGCCCCAAAAAAGGCAGCCGCCCCGCAGAAAGCACAACAGCCCACTCCCCCGCCTGCACCTGTCAAGGCAGCACCTGCTGCTCAGGAGGTGCACAGCCACAACGGGCACAGAGAGCGTGTGCGGGAAAAGTTTATAGGCAACAAACTGAAATTTGATAACTTCTCTGAGCACGAGATAATCGAGCTGCTGCTCTACTACTGCATACCGAGGTGTGATGTTAACGAGCTGTCACACAGGATAGTGCGCAAATTCGGCGGCTTTACGGGGGTGCTCAATGCGCCCTATGCAGAGCTTATAGCCGTAACGGGGCTGGGCGAGCAGAGCGCTTTATATCTTAAGATACTTATGCGGCTGTGCGCAAAATACAACCTTGAAATGCAGCGCAGGGTGTCGGTAACTAACGCCGAGTCGCTGTTTGACTACATGGTATACCAGTTTGCGGGCGAGTCGAAAGAGTGTGCAAAGCTATATCTCGTTGACGAGAACGGCAAGGTGGGCGCACCCTTTGAGATAGGCAGAGGGCTTGAAGAGCGGTCGGTATTTGACTTCAAAAAGACCATGAACATAATCTCAAACTCAAGTGCCAAAAGCATACTGCTCGCTCACAGCCACGAGAAGACCGCAGCCCCCTCGGATAACGATGTTATAATGACAAGGCGCTTCAGACAGATGTTAGACCCTATCGGGGTGACTCTGATAGACCATTTCGTGGTGCGTGA
>JAFYET010000184.1 GCA_017544125.1 Ruminococcus sp.
CAAGCCCGCACCCGAGGTCGAGTATGCTCTTTCTGCCCTCTTTTTTCCATTTGTGTGCGTAGTAATAGCTTTCTTCACACGGTTCGAGCCATTTCTCACTCCCGTTTTCAAGCACCATGCCCCAATCCCACGGCTGGCTTTTGTTCTGCATAGCAATGCCTCCTTTGTTATGGTTTTTGCAGTTATCTGCCCTTTATCTCTATCCTGTCGAGTATGCCCTGAACGCTCACATTCGGGTGAGTCACATACATTCTTGAAACATCTGTGATAAAAGTCTCGTCTGCCCCTGTTTTATCCTGTATCTGCTCTGCGCTGTAACCCTTGTCAACGAGCTTTGTTATCAGCTTTACAAGGGAATATATATCCGTCGCCGCAGCTTCTTTTCTGAACAGCCCCTTTTTAAGCTCTGCTGCCTTTGCGTGCCCGTAGTATACTTTCTTTGGAGCGAGCTTCAGCAGCATATTCCAGCTTTGTTCTATCTGAGTGCCTTTGTGCATCTCAAGCTCATAAAGCGGGTTCAGGTCTCCTACAAAAAGCGCTTTTTCATTGTCAAGCCATAACGATATGCTGTCATCACTGTGCCCCGGGGTGTGAATTATCTCACCGTCTATCCCAAGCCTTTTTAAAAACTCTCTGCTCTGCGCAATAGGTATTATCTCAGCCGCCTTATCATCTATCGGAATAAATGCGCTGTTTTTCTCTTTGATAAACACCTTGTCATAGCCGTGTATATTATCCTTCTGCACATCAAGTATAACTATATTAACACCCTTGTCTGCTATCTCCTGCGCAATCCCGTAATGGTCGGGGTGAAAGTGCGATATCATAAGGCAGCTGATATCCTGTAATCTCAGCCCCTTGTCACCGAGCAGCTTGCATAGCGCTGGGAAAGTCCCTGCCCAGCCTGTGTCAAATAGTATGCTGCCATTGCTTCCGCTTATCAGATATGTGTTTGTGTTTGAGTATTTAAGCTCTGTTATCATATTAACACCCCCGATTATGATATGACCGCCGACATATTACTGCCGGCGGTCAGTTTGTATCATCTGTTTAATTGCAGCTCAGAAAGTTCTATTCCGTATTTATCAATGTATTCCTGAGTTGATTTTTCTATCATGTGGTCTCTTATCTTAACTGATTGCTCGCCTGTAAGGTGAATGTGGTAGCTGTCAGCCTCTACCTCGAGCATTGCCATTATTACCTTAGAGCTGTGAACGGCTATTCTTTCAAGGTCTGTGAGCAGGTTGCCGTAATCCGAGCCCTGCTTTAATGAACATTCGCCAGCCTGCAAGCGCTTTACGTGGTTCTTCTCTGCCCTTGTGCATAGAGCCCTTATCACCTGAGTAAGCGCAGTTACACGCCCGTCGGGTTTCCAGTTCTCGTCCATAAATGCAGTAACTGTAAGCTCCATGTTTTCCTTAACGGCACTTATTATATCGTTAAGGTCTTTGCCTGCTTTCTGCGAGTAAACTATGTTCTCTTCCTTGTTGTTTTTAGCGATGTATGCAATGCTCATGCAGTGGTCTGTTATTCTTTCAAAGTCTGTCAGCGTGTGCAGGAACTTGAATACGTCTGCGTTCTCGCTTTCCTTAAGCTCTACCTGTGAAAGCCTCATCAGGTATGTGCCTATGTCGTTTTCATACCTGTCCGCAAGGTCTTCGTATTTCTTGACCTTGTTGAAAAGATCGTCTGAGTATTCATCAAGCGCTGCGACCGATCTGTTTACGCTTTTTGCAGCTGTCTTTGCCATATCGTATATAGCGCTTCGGCTCTGAGATATCGCAAGTGACGGGTAGGGGAGAAAGCGCTCTTCAAGCTGTATCTGGTTGATGTCCTGCTCATCGTCCGGGTTTTTGTCAATTATTATTGCGCACGTCAGTTTGTCAAGCAGGCTGATAAACGGGGTGAGTATAATAACATTGCACAGTCTGTATAATGTATTGACTGCTGCTATTGATATTGTGGTCATGTGCATATCCATAAACTCAAAGCCGATAAGGGCATTTAGCAGATAGAAAAGACCACCTGTTATGCATACGCCGAGAATGTTTATGAAAAGGTATACAAATGCTGTTCTTTTGCCTTCAAGACTTGCTTGAAGTGCAGTAAGAAGTACAGGAACAGCTGCACCTATAGATATACCGAGCAGTATAGGCAGTGAAGCCTTGAAATCAATTGCACCCGTTGCTGTAAGTGCCTGTAATATACCGACAGCCGCCGATGCACTCTGTAAAACGGCAGTAAATGCAGTTCCTGCCAGAATACCGAGCACGGGGTTTGAGAACATGGTAAGAATGTTGACAAATGATTTGCTTTGAGATAGCGGAGCAACTGCACCGCTCATGGTTGAAATGCCTACCATAAGCACAACGAACCCGAGCATAATATCTCCAACATTCTTGCGCTTTTTGGAAAATGATCGGAATATAAAACCTATAACGGCTATAATGCCGGTTATCGTTGTGGTCGAAAAGATCGCAGCTATTCCGCCGCCGCCCTGCACTTCTGAAAGTGCTATTATCCAACCGGTTATAGAAGTACCGAGTATCGAACCTAATATAATGCCTATCGCCTGACGGAATTTCATCATTCCCGAGTTAACAAAGCCGACAGTCATTACCGATGTTGCCGAGGAGGACTGAATAACTGCCGTAACACCTGTGCCGAGCAGTATTCCTTTTAATGGGGTGTTTGTTAGCTTTGCAAGCAATCGTTCAAGCTGAGCGCCTGCGGCTCTTTTGAGCCCGTCGCCCATAAGTGACATACCGAACATAAACATAGCCATTCCGCAAAGGAGTTCAAACAGGTTACTGATATCCATATATAATTGCCCTCATTATATTCTTTTTGCTAAATAATCATACTTTCTCATTCTCGAGTTAAGTATAGCATACAAACTCAGAATTGTCAATATTCATAATAGCACAAAAAATACCGCATTCCGCCAAAAAATATGGTGAATTGCGGTATCATTTTTAAACCTTGACCCATATAGTCAGCCTGCCGCTCTTAAGCTCTGCTGAAATGTCAGCCCCAGCCCTTGAAGCAAGCGTCTTTGCTATCGAAAGCCCCAGCCCTGTCGATGCCCTTGCATCTGTCACGGTATAAAACCTGTCAAACAGCCGCTCTACCTCTGTTTCCGTCAGGTCGGGGGCGAGGTTAGTAAAGCTGATATTGCCGTCACTGTCCATTTTTACGGACAAATCACCCTTGCTGTACTTGATGACGTTAGAGAGTATATTTGAAAACACTCTCGTCAGTGCCTCTCTGTCTGTAATGCGTACAACTTTCTGGTCTGTAATGTCTATCTCGGGGGTTATGCCTTTCTCGGTAAGTGCTCCATACATAGCCGTTATACTTTCTTCAAGCAGACGGTTGATATGCACCTCTTCGGGTTCACTATCCTCTTTTTTGGACACTATTACCGAGTATTCAAACAGCTCATCAGCCAGCGCCTTCATTGCCTGCACCCGCTCGGTGATAATGCGCAGATATTCCTCGGCATCGCTGCTCTTTTCTTCCTTTTCAAGCAGTTTCAGATAGCCGTTTATAGCCGTCAGCGGCGTTCTTATGTCGTGTGATATGTTGGTTATGGCAGTTTTAAGCTCATTGTCGCCCTGCTCAAAGCGCACCTGCCGCCTTTTGATCTCTCTCAGCTGCTCGTTTATGTTCCTTGCAAGCTGCTGCATATCTCTGTCAATGGTTGAAATGCCTATCGGCACATTGGTGTCACTGCCAAGTTTTTCCTTGTACTGCGTGCCTATCTCTTTTGCCGAGTGCTTTAGCAGTATTATTTTCAGGCATAGCAAGGCTATGATAACAATTAGTGCTATAATAATTGCCACAGCCTGCCATACCATATTTTTTCACTCCTTTACTTAAGGTCAGCTCTTTTGAATAATATAAGCCCGCCGCCTGTAGTCGCAGCTGTCGTTATTACCGCATATATTATCTTTCTTACAGGCTCTTCAACTTCCTGTGCATTGTTTAATATCATAAGCTGTGCCGAGGGCAGCCATTTTGCAACTTCCTTTATCCAGTCATAGCTCATTTCGGGGTCTATAGAGAATATGCCGAATGCCATCGCCAGATAGAAAAACATAAATATCGCAAGTGTTCCTGCGTTGCTCTTAAGCGTCATACCGAAGAATACTGTTATTGATGATATAGCTATCAGCATTGGTATAACAAAAAGCATATTCTTTGTTATTATATCCGCATCAAGCCCCTTGTTGCCTATAACGGGAATGCCCACACCCATGGCCACTGCTTCATACAGTATTACCATTATAAACAGATAAGCTGTTATGCACAAAAGGTTTGATATATAGATGTTAGTACGGGTATGACCTACTATCAGCTTGTTTCTGATAGTGTTCTGCATATAATCATGTGCTAAGAACGTTCCCGCCAGCACGCAGAATACCATGGGTATGAAATAAAGCCCCTCTATGTTTATAGAGCCGTATTCTGTGACCCGTGGGTTGTTTTTCGCAAGGATAATGTGGATAGCAGGCACTGCAACAAAGAAAAGCAGTGCAATTTTTAACATGAATGACCTTCTCATTCTTACAAGGTTGTCGTATAACAGCTTACTCATTACCCTCACCCCCTATAAGGTTTATAAAGAAGCTCTCAAGGCTCTCTTCCTTTTCGCTTATGTGCTCGACTTCACAGCCCTTTTTGTCAAGCGCCGTAACAAGAGCATTTATGCGTATATCTGAGTAGATGTTTGCACTTTTATCTCCTGTTACCTTGTAATCAGCTCCGCTCTCTTCAAGGTAAGCAGTCAGCGCCCCTATGTCAGATACTGTAAGGCTTAAGCACTTTTTGCATTCCGCTTCAAGCTCCTCTGCACTCATCTCTCTTATGAGCCTGCCCTTGTCAATAAACCCGTAGTGGGTCGCAAGCCTTGATAGCTCATCGAGAATGTGGCTCGATATCAGCACGGTAATGTTCTTCTCGTGGTTTAACTTAAGTATCAGTTCTCTTATCTCGACTATGCCCTGGGGGTCAAGCCCGTTTATCGGCTCATCAAGTATCAGAAAATCGGGGTCGTTGCAAAGCGCCATAGCGATAGCCAGCCTCTGCTTCATACCGAGTGAGAAGTTCTTTGCCCTCTTCTTTCCCACATCGCCAAGCCCTACAAGCGTAAGTATCTCGTTTATCCTGTTATCCTTTGGTATGCCCATTATGCGGTACATAGAGAGCATATTCTCCTCTGCCGTGCAGTCAAGGTGTATAGAGGGGGTCTCGACTATCGCACCCATTCTGCGGCGGCTTTGGTAGATGTCCTTTGTGCTGTCCTTAGCGCCGAACACCTCAAACCCGCCTTCGCTTTGCGGCTGAAGCCCTGTTATAATCCTTATAAGCGTGGTCTTGCCCGCACCGTTCTTTCCCACAAAGCCGTATATCGAGCCTTTGGGAACGTTCATTGACAGGTTGTCAAGCGCTGTGAATTTCTTGTATCGCTTTGAAAGCGACTGTGTTTTCATTACATATTCCATAGCATTCTCTCCTTTGCTGTTTTCTTTATCCTGAGTATATCATATAAAGGTCAAGAAAGCGGTAAAGAAAACAGTAAAGATTAGGTAAAGATTTCTATTATTGTGACAATAATTGCTTTGCTAAGATAAATTGGAATTTACGTAGTAATGCATAATTCATAATTCATAATGCATAATTGATGTGTCCTGCTACGCAGGACGGATGCCCATTCGGGCTTTTATTCCCACGAAATTGCTTTGATAAGCGAAAAA
>JAFYET010000185.1 GCA_017544125.1 Ruminococcus sp.
AATCGACCGACTCTGATACCAAATCGACAACTACCACCACGACCAAAAAGGCTGTTTCGACCAAGAAAAGCACAGAAACAGGCGATGACAGCGGCAGCAAGGGCGGCGGGATAATATCATCTCCTTTCGGAGGCGGCAGCAGCGGAAGCAGTGTTGGCATGATAGCCGTGTATATAGACATTGTATTGCTGCTGACAGTGGTTATCATACTAAGGCGTGCATATAACCTCAGAAAGCTCAGAGGCTCTGTAAACAGCAGCGATAAGAGCAAAGCAATCAAGAGCTGCTACAGCGCATCGCTCAAATACCTCAGCTTAATGGGCATAAAAGAGAACGAAAATCAGAGCGATTATAAAGGGCTTGCCAAGATAATCGAAAAGATGAAGAGCTCGGGCTTCTCGGAAGAATCAAGCAGCAGCTTTGAGTTCCTGTCTGAAAACGCTATCTCGGCATATTTCGGCAACAATGAGCCTGACGAAATGATCAGTTCAAAATGCAAAGCAGCACTTGACCAGATAACCAAGGAAACAAGCAAGCTGCTAAATCCCTTGGAAAAGCTCGGTGCTGTGATAATCTCAAATCTCTATTAAACAAACAAAAAGGACGTAAGATACTTGTCTTACGTCCTTTATTATTGCCGTTAATTTCAATTACTGAGCGTTATCCAGCAGCTTGACTGCCCTCATCATTATAGCGCATTCAAGGCGCTTTTTCTGTATCTGGCAGGAGAGCTTGTGTGCGTTGTGAATATCACCTGCATAGAGGTAATTATTAGCATTGCACCCGCCGCTGCAATAGAACTTAGCCCAGCACTTTTTGCACTCGGGCTTTGAGTAAACGTGAGAAGCAGCGAATTCCTTCTTTATGTCAAGGTCAAATGTGCCCTCGTGGATATTGCCCATATGGAATTTATCTATACCCACAAACTGGTGGCAAGGGTAGATATCACCGTCGGGCGATATAGCTATGTATTCATTGCCGCTGCCGCAGCCTCTTAAACGCTTGATAGCGCAGGGACCCTGATTCAGGTCTATCATAAAGTGGAAGAAGTTTATGAACTTTCCGCTGTTTAGTATCGTGCTTATCTTATGAGCAAGCACCTCATATTCCTTGAATATCTTTGCAAGGTCGCCCTCAGTTATCGCATAGGGCTGTGAGGGGTCTGCCATAACAGGCTCAACGGATATCTGGTCAAAGCCCATTTCATAAAGGTGCATAACGTCCTCTGAGAAATCGAGGTTATACTTGGTGTATGTTCCTCTTACGTAGTATTCCTTATCCCCTCTTACCGCACGGAAGCGCTTGAAATTATCAGCTATAAGGTCATATGTGCCTTTGCCGTTTGCAGTGGGTCTCATTCTGTCATGAACTTCTTTTCTGCCGTCTATCGAAAGAACGACGTTCTTCATTTCCTTATTGATGAAGTCAAGCTGCTCATCGTTCATTACAAGACCGTTTGTGGTGATTGTGAAACGGAACTCCTTGCCTGCTTCCTTTTCACGCTGCCTGCCATACTTTACAATCTCCTTGACAGCATCGAAATTCATCATAGGCTCGCCGCCGAAGAAATCGACCTCAAGGAACTTCCTGTCCTCACTCTTTTCAATAAGAAAATCAAGTGCCTTCTTGCCTGTTTCAACACTCATGAGCTTTCTGCCCTGCCCGTAATCGCCTGTTGACGCAAAGCAATACTTGCATCTCATATTACAATCCTGCGAGATAAGCAGGCACATAGCCTTAACGGGTGACGAAACGGCAGTCTTTGCAAACTTCTCATAATCGTCCTCAGAAAAGAGTATCTTGTCATTATAAAGGCTGACTATCTCCTCATAGCACTCAATAACATCCTGCTCGTCATACAGCTTTTTGAGCTTTTTGAGCACTTCATCGGGGCATTTATCCGAAAAAGGCGGCTCAACGTTTTCAAGCACGTCATAGGTCAGGTCATCAACAATGTGAACTCCCCCGCTGTTGACATCCAAAACTATATTATAACCGTCTATCTTAAACTTATGTATCATTGTTGATATTCCTCTCCTTAACAAATAAAAAATTAAAGGGGATAAGCCGATCCCCTTTAATACAATGACATTTTATCAGCAAAATCTAAAGATCAAGCCTCTTTCTCGCACTTCTGGTTAGCAACAGTGCAGGAAGTCTTGCAAGCAGACTGGCATGAAGCCTGACACTTACCGCAGCCGCCCTTAGCAGCTGTAGCCTTTAAATTAGCCTTATTGATGGTCTTGATATGTTTCATAATCCATTCCTCCATTATCAATTTATCCTATTATATCATATTTCGACGCATTTTTTATTAAGTAAATATGAACGCCAGTTAAATATTTATCTGAAGGTTGTTGAGTTTACACCTATCAGCCCGCCTATTCCCCCTGCCGTAACGGTTATAATAAACTTAACAGGCGCACCGAAGCCCTTTGAATGCCCCGATATCAAAGCCCCTACGATAAGTATTACCAAAAACATAAACAGCCCGCAGCAAACGCCCATCAGCAGCCCGTTTTTGTGCCTGTTTTTAGCACTTATATATCCGCCCACATATGCCCCTATAAACAGCGCAAGTGCCGTAAACACGCTCATAACGCCGTCATCGGGCGTGACCTTTGATGATATAGCCGAAAAGATAGTAATGACCGCAAATATCACCATATACCCTATAACCCCCGCAAGTATTATAAGCAATACCGGGTTCGGCTTAAGACTCGCTCTGCGGCGAATATGCGTTCTGTGCTTCATCATATATACCACCCCGATAAATAATATGATGAACCACACCGATATATGACAAAACGCCCCGGCACCATAAAATGCCGGGGCGCAGCTATTAAGGCATGAGCCTGTTTAAGTCTCTCGGGAAGAGCGATGTCTCTCTTACATTTGAAAGATCAAGCATCTTCATAAGAAGTCTTTCAAGACCTATACCAAGACCACCGTGAGGCGGCAGACCGTACTTGTGAGCTTCAAGGTAGCTCTCAAAGTCCTTCGGGTCAAGACCCTGATCGAGCATCTTCTGTACCTGCTCGTCATAGTCGTGTATTCTCTGACCGCCCGAGGTTATTTCAAGACCTCTGAACAGCAGGTCAAACTTATAAGCCTCTCTGGGGTCTTCTCTTGAATTCATAGCGTAGAACGGGGGCTTTGACGACGGGAAGTGTGTTACGAATATAAAGTCGGAATCATACTTCTCCTTGGCATACTTGCAAAGGTTAACCTCGTCCTCGGGGTCAAGGTCAAACTTCTTGCCTGTGCCGCCGTTATCGCCTCTGAGCATTGTTATAGCGTCTATGAACTTGATAGAGGGTATCTCCTTGATAGTAGGTATATTCGCACCAAGGAACCTTACCTCATCAGCATATTCTTCCTTAAGATACTCGCAGATGTATTTGAGCATAGCTGTTTCCATAGCCATTACATCATACATCGAGTCGATAAAGCCCATTTCAAAGTCAAGACCGATATACTCATTGAGGTGACGTGATGTTGCGTGCTTTTCAGCTCTGTAAACAGGCGCTATCTCATATACCCTGTTGAAAACGCCCACCATTGTCTGCTTATAGAACTGGGGCGACTGGTTAAGGAACGCATTCTTCTGGAAGTAATCGAGCTTGAAGATATTAGCGCCGCCCTCTGCACCCTGAGCAACTATCTTAGGCGAGTGTATCTCGGTAAAGTGGTTTGCCTGCATAAACTTGTGCATTCCCTGAACGATACCCTCCTGAAGACGGAATGTAGCCTTCTCATAGGGGTTTCTGAGGGAAACCGAGCGGTTATCGAGGTTAACGTCGATAGAGCAGTTGAGCCTGCCCTGTGATATCTTAAGCGGGTAATCATACTTTGGTGCGCTTATGAGTTTAAGCTCTGAAAGAACTACTTCAACGCCGTTATAGTCCTTGGTGTTCTCCTTTACAGTACCCTTGACGTAAACAAACTGTCCTTCCTTTACGCCCTCGATGCTGTCCTTGCAGGAATCAGCCGAATAAACCGTCTGGATAACACTGAAAGCAGTTCTGATAACGACAAATGATATGCTGCCGTACTTTCTTACCCTGTGAACAGTACCGCTGAACTCGACTTCTTTTCCCACATTATCAAGAATATCCGCAATGGTTATTTCCTTAATGAGCTTTTCGGGCGATACCATTACAAGGTTATCCTGAGCTTCGGGAATATATTTATCCTTATTAACATAAGCAGTGAGCTTTGATATGTCAGCTGTCTTTTCTTCTGCTGCTTCATCAGCCTTTTCAGCCGATACAGATGATGAGAGAGCTTTGAGCTTCTTATCAAGTATCTCCTTGATGACCTTAGGTGTAGCAACACCCTTAAGCGCCTTGGTACACTGACCCATAATAAAGCCGAAAACCTTCTGCTCGCCGTTAACGAACTGCTGTACCTGAGCTTCGTTGTTCTTCAGAACTTCATCTATAACAGTCTCAGCCTTTGCGGTATCAACAGTTATGAGCATACCGTTTTCTCTTGCTATATCCTCAGGCTTGCCGCCTTTGTCTACCATTATCCTGAATATAGACTTGACATCTGATTTGGATATCTTCTCTTCATCAGCCAAACGTGCAAGTGTTGCAAAATCTTCGGGAGTAAAGGTTATGTTTGCAGGGTCTATCTCGCCCAAGTTTACACGTCTCATAAACTCACCGAGAATAAGCACGGAAATGCTCTTGGGGTTGTTGTATACCTTAACAGAATCCTCAAACAGGTCGGAAATTATCTTTGACTGTATAAGAATATTCGCATCAACCGCCGAAAGCCCATACCGCTCGGTATACTTAGTAAATCTGCTGTTGGGCAGCTCGGGCAGCTTTGCTCTTATCTCTTTAAGCTGCTCATCTGTGAGGTTAACCTGTAAAATATCAGGCTCGGGGAAATAACGGTAGTCGTTAGCATTCTCCTTTGAACGCATAGATGTTGTCTTATCCCTGTTTGCGTCATAACGCCTTGTCTCCTGAACTACCTTCTTGCCTGCATCAAGGAGAAGTGCCTGTCTTCTCTCCTCATACTTGATAGCACGGCCTACGCTCTTTATGGAGTTGATGTTCTTTATCTCTGCACGTGTGCC
>JAFYET010000186.1 GCA_017544125.1 Ruminococcus sp.
ACGGGTACAGGTAAGACGCTGCTTGCTCAGACAATGGCAAGGCTTCTCAATGTTCCTTTCGCTATCGCTGATGCTACCACTCTTACCGAGGCAGGTTATGTAGGCGATGACGTTGAGAATGTGCTCACACGCCTTATCCAGGCGGCTGATTTCGATGTTGAGGCTGCCGAGAGAGGTATTATCTATATCGATGAGATCGATAAGATTTCAAGAAAGAGCGAGAACACCTCTATCACCCGTGATGTAAGCGGTGAGGGCGTTCAGCAGGCGCTTCTCAAGATAGTTGAGGGTACAGTTTCCAACGTTCCTCCTCAGGGCGGCAGAAAGCACCCCCAGCAGCAGTTCATTCAGATAGATACCAAGAATATCCTCTTTATCTGCGGCGGCGCATTTGACGGTCTTGAGGCTGTTATCAAGAAGAGAACAGATTCATCGAGCCTCGGCTTCGGCGGAAATATAAAGGATAAGAAGAACGATAACGATGTTTTCAAGAAGGTCGTTCCCCATGACCTTGTAAAATTTGGCATCGTGCCTGAGCTTGTGGGCAGACTTCCTGTTATCACAGTTCTTGATGAGCTTGATGAGGCAGCGCTCTGCCGTATACTTTCCGAGCCTAAGAACTCGCTTATCAAGCAGTATGCAAAGCTCTTCAAGATGGACGGTATCGACTTTACTGTTACCGATGAAGCTATGAAGGCTATCGCTAAAAAGACTATCGAGCAGAAGACAGGCGCAAGAGGTCTGCGTGCAATAGTTGAAGGTATACTTACAAAGATAATGTTTGAAGCCCCTGCCGATAAGACTATCGTTTCCATAACTATTACCGAGGACTGTGTCAACGGTGATGCAGAGCCTGAGATAGTAAGGGGTAAGAGAAAGTCTGCATAAAGAGATATGATATCCGCCCTCGTGGCGGATATTTTTTATAAATTTTTTGTTTAGGCTATTGCGTTTTTTGTAAAAATAAGTTATAATAATAGGGTAGGTTTTTACAAATAACTGAAAGGAATTGGTAATAATATGAAAATCGTTGATACTATCGGCTTTGTAGGTCAGTTTGATGAAGACGTAAGCAAGGCAATGAACGCTGAGCTTGCAAGACAGAGAAGAAACTTAGAGCTTATCGCAAGTGAGAATATCGTTTCTCCTGCTGTTATGGCAGCTATGGGCTCTGCTCTTACAAATAAGTATGCCGAGGGCTATCCTGCCAAGAGATACTACGGCGGCTGTGAGTGCGTTGACGTTGTTGAGAATATCGCTATCGAGAGAGCCTGCAAGCTCTTCGGTTCTAAGTTTGCAAACGTTCAGCCTCACTCGGGCGCTCAGGCTAATATGGCTGTATACTTTGCTCTGTGCGAGGTGGGCGATACTATAATGGGTATGTCGCTTGCTGACGGCGGTCACCTTACACACGGCTCGCCCGTTAATATGAGCGGTAAGAACTATAACTTCATCTCCTACGGTCTTACAGACGATGGCTTTATAGATTATGACCAGCTTGAAAAGCTCGCAAAGGAGAATAAGCCCAAGCTCATCGTAGCAGGCGCTTCCGCTTATCCGAGAGCTATCGACTTTGAGCGTATATCCAAGGTCGCTAAGGAAGTCGGTGCATACTTTATGGTAGATATGGCACATATCGCAGGCCTTGTTGCAGCAGGTCAGCACCAGTCGCCCGTTCCTTATGCTGATGTTGTTACTACTACAACACATAAGACCCTCCGTGGGCCCCGTGGCGGTATGATACTTACAAATGATGAGGAGATCGCAAAGAAGATAAACAAGTCAATATTCCCCGGCACACAGGGCGGCCCTCTTATGCACGTTATCGATGCTAAGGCTGTCTGCTTAGGCGAGGCTCTTAAGCCCGAGTTCAAGGCTTACGGCGAGCAGGTCGTAAAGAACGCACAGGCTCTTGCAAAGGGTCTTCTTGCTAAGGGTTTTGACCTTGTTTCCGGCGGTACAGATAACCACCTCATGCTCGTTGACCTTCGTCCTTTCAGCATCACCGGTAAGGAGCTTGAAAAGAAACTCGATGAGGTATATATCACAGTCAATAAGAACGCTATCCCCAACGACCCCGAGAAGCCGTTCGTTACAAGCGGCGTAAGAATTGGTACACCTGCTGTTACTACAAGAGGTCTTGTTGAGGAGGATATGGAGAAGATAGCACACTTCATCTATCTTACAGCTTCTGACTTTGATAATAAGGCAGACGAGATACGTGCTGGCGTTACTGAGATCTGCAAGAAGTACCCGCTTTACGAATAATTCTTTGTATTATGAATGCTCTCCCGATATTGGGGGAGCATTTTTTAACATTGCATTAAACCACTTGCAGTTTCTAAAAATATGTGCTATAATATAATAATACATTATAAACAAGGACTGATGTAAATGCCTATTAAGATACCAAACGATCTGCCCGCATTTGCGGCGCTTGAAAAAGAGAATATATTCGTTATCCCCAATGACCGTGCCGCTCATCAGGATATAAGAGCGCTGAGGATAGCTATTGTAAACCTCATGCCCGATAAGATAACCACCGAGACGCAGCTTCTGAGGCTTCTTAGTAATACGCCTCTGCACGTTGATATCGACCTTGTGCAGATGAACCACGTTTCAAAGAATACCCCGCAGGAGCATATGCTCGCATTCTATAAGCCCTTTGAAGAGGTAAAAGAGAATAAATATGACGGGCTTATAATCACAGGCGCACCTGTTGAGCTTCTTGAATTTGAAGATGTTGACTACTGGGATGAGCTGTGTGAAGTCTTTGAATGGGCTAAGACTCACGTTTATTCTACGATAAATATATGCTGGGGCGCACAGGCGGCGCTTTACTACCGCTATGGCATTCCCAAGTATCCGCTTGAAGCCAAGATGTTCGGCAACTTCAAACACCATATCGACTACCCGCAGAGCCTGCTGCTTAAGGGGTTCGGCGATGTTTTCCATTGCCCACATTCAAGGCATACCGAGGTAAGGCGTGAGGATATCGAGAAGATAGATGACCTTATAGTTGTTGCTGAGTCGAATGAGGCGGGCGTTCACGTTGTCTCGGATAAGGCAGAGCGCAATTTCTACCTCTTCGGTCACTGGGAGTATGACAGGCGCACCCTTGCTAAGGAGTATTTCAGGGATAAGAAAAAGGGGCTTAAGATCGACCTTCCCTATAACTATTTCCCCGATAACGATACCGAGAACAGACCTGTTTTCAACTGGTCATGCTCGGCAAACCTTATGTACGCCAACTGGCTCAACTACTGCGTATATCAGAAGACCCCGTTTGATATTGATATGATAGGGGAGGAGGGTGTCTGATGCCCGCCCCTCTTGCAGACAGAATACGCCCCAAGACCCTTGACGAGGTGGTGGGTCAGCGTGAGCTTTTGGGCGAGGGCAGACCTCTTCGCCGTATAATCGAGAGCGGTCATATCCCTAATATGATATTCTACGGCTCGTCCGGCGTTGGCAAGACCACTGTTGCCCGTATAATCGCAGAGAACGCCAATATGCAGCTTTGCAAGCTAAACGGCACATCTGCTTCTGTTAATGATATCAAAGATATTATCTCGCAGACAGATACACTTATGGGCTATAACGGCATTCTGCTCTATCTTGATGAGATACAGTATCTCAATAAAAAACAGCAGCAATCGCTCCTTGAATATATCGAAAACGGCAGGATAACCCTTATAAGCTCCACCACCGAGAATCCCTATTTCTATGTGTATAACGCCATAATCAGCCGCTCTACCGTATTCGAGTTCAAGCCGATAACGCCTGAGGATATTATTCCCGCAATTAAGCGTGCGTTCCAGCTTGCCGCCGATGATATTGGCATGAAGCTGCGGTTAGAGCCGGGCGTTGTCGAGCATATAGCCAGGGGCTGCGGCGGCGATGTGAGAAAGAGCATAAATACCGTCGAGCTATGCGCCCTCTCTGCCGATAACGACGGCGAGACCCTCACTGTGCGTATGGATATTGTCTGGACGCTTACCCAGCGCAGCAATATGCGCTATGACAGGGCAGGCGATGAGCATTACGATGAGCTTTCAGCTCTTCAGAAGTCAATAAGAGGCTCAGACCCCGATGCGGCGATATTCTATGCGGCAAAGCTGCTCGAGGCGGGCGATATTATATCCCTGTGCCGCAGGCTGCTCGTTATCGCAAGCGAAGATGTGGGGCTTGCTTACCCGCAGGCTATCACGATAGTCAAGGCGTGCGTTGACAGTGCCTTGCAGCTGGGTATCCCCGAGGCACGTATACCCCTTGCCGATGCGGTGATACTTCTTGCCACAGCGCCTAAATCAAACAGCGCCTACCTTGCAGTAGACGCAGCACTTTCGGATATCAGAAAGGGCATAACCGGCGAATTCCCCCGCCATTTGCAGAATAAGCATTTTGACGGTGAGGGCGCAGCGGTAAAGGGTCAGCACTACCTCTACCCCCACGATTACCCAAACCACTGGGTAGACCAGCAGTACCTGCCCGACAGCCTTAAGGATAAGACCTACTACACCTACGGCGAGAATAAAACAGAACAGGCTTCAAAGGCTTATTGGGATAAGATAAAGGGCAGATAAAATAAGGAGTTGTTGCATATGCAACAGCTCCTTTTTTGTATTATAAGCTCCATTTATCATTAAAATAAACATCATACCAGATAAGGAACGAGAACACCGTCCAGATCTTTCTCGAGTTGTCAAACTTGCCCTCTCTGTGCTCGTCGAGCAGCCTGATAAGCATATCTGTGTCAAAATAGTGCTTTGAGATGTCGCTCTCAAACTTCTCTCTGACAATGTTATAGTATTTGTCTTCTTTGAGCCATACCCTTATCGGTACAGGGAAGCCCAGCTTTGGCTTGTTTGCCGTTTGCGGCGGGCAGTCCTTAAGGGCTGCAATTCGCATCGCATACTTGGTGTTTTCGTTGTTTACCCTGTAACGAACCGGAATGCCCTCAGCCATGTCCATAACCTTTCTGTCAAGGAAAGGCACTCTGACCTCCAGCGAATGCGCCATGCTCATCTTGTCAGCTTTGAGCAGTATGTCGCCCGTCATCCATAAATGCAGGTCGAGATACTGCATCTGCGTAGGTGCGTCCTTGTCACGCACCTTGTCATAGAAGGGCTTTGTTATCGCCATTGCATCGGGGGCGTTTGTCTTTATCTTTAAAAGCTGCTTTCTCTCTTTTTCCGAGAACATATAAGCATTGCCGATAAAGCGCTCATCTAAGTTTCTTGAACGCCTTACAAGGAAGTTCAAGCCCCTCTTCTGCGGCAGCTTCTCGCATACAGCGCCTATGCCACGCCTTATCGGTCTCGGTATGTGGTTGTATATCGCAACATCTGTCGGCTCTTTGTATATCGTGTAACCGCCGAATATCTCATCAGCGCCCTCGCCTGAAAGACAAACCTTTACGCTCTTTGATGCGAGCCGGCATACAAAAAACAGTGCAATAGCCGCAGGGTCAGCAAGCGGTTCGTCCATGTGATACTGTATCTTCGGCAGGTTGCCCCAGTATTCGTTCGGGTCAATTACTTCAGATGTGTTTTCCTTGCCTATGTATTCGGAGAATTCCTTTGCATAGCCTATCTCGTTGTATCTCTCGTCCTCGCCGAAGCCTACGGTAAAGGTCTTGTCAACATTTGCAGCCGCTGCAACATAGCTTGAATCAACGCCGCTCGAAAGGAACGACCCTACCTCAACGTCAGCGATCTTGTGCGCTCTTACCGAATCGTTGAATGTGTCGGATATCCTGTTTACCCAGTCTTCAAGTGTGGGCTTTTCGTCTGCGTCAAATTTTATCTCCCAGTATCTCTTTACATCGAGTATGCCGTTTTCGTATGTAAAGCAGTGCGCTGCAGGCAGCTTCTTTACGCCTTTGAAGAAAGTGTCCTCAGTGGGGGAGTACTGGAATGTCAGGTATGTTTCGAGTGCGTCCTCGTTTACTTCCTTCTTGAATTCCGGGTGGTCAAGAAATGCCTTTATCTCGCTGCCCCACATAAAAGTGTTGCCCATCTTTGCATAGTAAAGCGGCTTTATCCCGAAAAAATCCCTTGCACCGAATATCTTGCCCTTTGTCTTGTCGTATATCACAAATGCAAACATTCCTCTGAGTCTTTGCAAAAGCTCCTCGCCCCACTGTTCATAGCCGTGAATAAGCACTTCCGAGTCGGTCTTTGTGTAAAAGCTGTGGCCTGCTTCAAGGAGCTCTTTTCTTAGATCCTGATAGTTGTATATCTCACCGTTAAAGGTCAGCACAAGGCTTCTGTCCTCATTGAACAGCGGCTGGCTGCCGTTGTCGGAAAGGTCAATGATAGAAAGCCTGCGAAAGCCCATAGCAACGCTGTCGTCTACGTATTTTCCGTCCGAGTCGGGGCCACGGTGCCTTATCCTGTCCATCATCTTTCCAAGGGTGTCGCCGTTATCGCCTATGTAATTTGTAAAGCCTACAAATCCGCACATATTTACCTCACCTTTCAAATAAAAAAAGGCATAACTCCGCAAGAGCCTGCAAAAAGCGGCCCCCACAGCCGCACTCCCTCGTGCGGTATGCCCTATAGATATTATACTATATTTTTCACCCATTTTCAATAGCAAAGCATACAATTTTGCCGTGTTTTTCAGACTAAATACTGTTTTATTTATATTATTTCGCCCCGATTTAACATTTACCCCCTTGAATAGTGTGAGTATATGTGATATAATAAACTTGTAAAAATATCTGGAGTGAGAGAAAAATGCCAAAGCAAAAAAGAATGAAATACCGCCTCGGGCTGTTGATATTTATCAGCTTTTTAGCTATGCTCATAGCTTTTTGTTCTTATATGATGTCGACCACCCTTGAAGAAGTGCTTTATGACGAGCGTGGCGTTCAGGTCATAACCCATAGTGATGACAGCGGTGATTAAGATTATAATTATGCGTCAATACTCCCTTTAGTAAAAAGGAGTTGACGTATATGACAAATAAGCTGATCATTTCCACAGCCGCCGCCCTTGCCTTTTGCAGCTTTGATATTGCGGGCAGCGCTGTAAGGGCTGCCGAGGCTAACAATAGCTGTATATGCTCGTTTCTGACAGTTGCGCCAAGCAGCAGCGGCGAGCATGGGGCAGTTATTGAAAAGGAAGATATAGAGTATAGCTGTAAGCTGTATGAACTGCTCAAAAAGCTGTTTGAATAATTGTGTGATTTGCTGTACGTTTATTCGTACAGCTTTATTTTTGTCTATTGACTTATTTTGTATATGTGTTAAAATATAATTAGTAGAATGTTATGCTATGCAATAAAGAAGTGAGATGATGCTATGCTTGAACTGTTATGCGCAGATGCTTGCTGTGACAAAACCGCCGCTATGGCTCGTAAGATAGGCGAGTCGCTTTTAAATAACCGCCGCTGTCTGGTAATCGTGCCCGACCAGTTTTCGTTTGATTATGATAAAATGCTTTATAAGCACCTCGGTGCAAAGGCTTTCAATAAGCTCACCACGGGCGGCTTTAACCGTATCTGTGAGCTTATAGGCAGAAAGCACGGCGGCTATGCTGGCGAGAATGCCGATGAGAACCTGTCTGTTATACTTATGTATCTTGCCATTAAGCGATTAAGGCATGAGGGCGGCGCTCTATACTATAAAAAAGCCTTCGATAAAGGCTCGTTCATCGGCAGTATGATAACGCTTATCAAGGAGCTTCGTTCTGCGGGTGTTACACCCGAGATGCTCTCTGTCGCTGCTGCTTCTGATACAGGCTCTATGCTCTCAAAAAAACTCGCCGATATCTCAAAGCTATATAGCTTTTATATGCAGGAACTTGAAAACAGAGGGCTTTGCGATAATACCGACGGCGTTGTGCGTGCTGTCGAGCTTTCGGTAAACGGTCAGCTTTTTGCCGGTATGGATATTTTTATTGATTCCTTCCATAGCTTTTCTTATGATGAGCTTCGCCTTGTGCGTGTCATGCTCTCTCAGGCTGATAATGTCACCGTCGGTCTTATGATAGGCTCTGGCGCAAATGCCGCTTCGCCGCTTACTCCCTTTGCTGAGCCTGTAAAGACTAAAAGAGAGCTTGAAGATATGGCTCATGAGATGTCGATAAACGTTACATATTCGGGTGCCGAGCCGTTCCCCGTTATAGCCCCCGAGATAAGCGTTATAAATGACCGCATTTTCCTTTCCTCCGAGAAAATGCTTGATAAGAGCGAGAATGTAACTATCGTCAAGAGCAGTGATATCTATGAAGAAGCAGAATACGTCTGCTCCGAGATAATACGCCTTACCCGTGAGCAGGAACTAAAGTTTGATGACTGTGCTGTGCTTATAAGAGAGCCCTCTGCAAATAAAGCGGCTATATCCAGCGTTTTTGACAGGTATGAGATACCCGTTTTCTTTGACTGCCCCGAGCTTATAACCCAGTATTCCTTCGTGATGTATTTCGAGGGTCTGTTTCGCTGCGTCCTCAGTAAAAAATACAG
The DNA here is from genome assembly GCA_017544125.1 of Ruminococcus sp. Taxonomy (GTDB): domain Bacteria; phylum Bacillota; class Clostridia; order Oscillospirales; family Ruminococcaceae; genus NK3A76. Next base: position 8,473 of record JAFYET010000186.1, read on the forward strand.
CACCGAGAATATAATGCGTGTCATAAAATCCCGCCTATCCAACTGCTATGAATACGAAGCTGCTATGCTTGAAGAATACTGTATCGGCTGGAATGTTGAC
>JAFYET010000187.1 GCA_017544125.1 Ruminococcus sp.
CTCATACATAAGCCGAATGAAGGGCGGCAGCAGAATGCCGAAGAACAACCCCTCGCTCATATACAGGATATGCGGGCTGATAGCCGCAAGGGGCTTTGAAAAGAACCGGCAGGAGGAGCTAACAGCTCTGACAGGACAGCAGGCGGAGGACGTGACCGCCATGACATCGGCTTTATTCGGGTGGCTTTACGACAAGCGGGGCGCTGGCGGCTCACAGGCGGTAGGCAGGTTCATAGACAGGATAGCCTCGATGCCCGGAGAAGCGCACGAGGAGGAGCACACCGAAATAATAATAAAGCCCGACTACGCCAAGGTATACACAGGCGTTGCGGGGCTGCAATCGGCGGTGACGAGGTTTTTGAGCACTGCCGCAAAGGCGGGGAACAGGACGCTGATGCTCTACTCAGACCAGCCAACGGGGTGGCTCAGCGGCAGCTTTCACACTGTATGGGAAGAGCTTATGAGGGAGTGTCTTGAAAACAATGTCAAGATGAAGATAATACACAACATAGAGCACCGTATGCTCTCGGAGATCTTTGAGGCGATAAGCAGCTGGCTGCCCCTTTACATGACCGGCGGCATCGAGTCCTACTACTGCACGCTCAACGAGGGCGAGCGGCTATACTCCACCGTATTCTTAGACGAGGGGCACGCCTGCATAGAATCCACCTTCGTCAGGGGCATGGAGGGCACGGCACGTTACAGGTACATAACCGCAGCAGACGAGCTTTTATACGCCAAGCAGAATTTTGAAACGGTGCTGCTCGACTGCCGTCCGCTTATAAAGATAAAACAGATAGACGAGCTTTCGCTCATAGGCAAATACCGCATATTCAGCTCAAACGGCATACAGCTCTACTTAGGCGAGAGGGACGTTATTATACAAAAGCTGAGCACCCCGAAGCTGAGCTTCTGCCTTGAACACCCCGACCTTGTAAGGGCTATAAGGCTCTACATTGAGGAAAGGAATTTGTACTGAAGCGCAGCTGCGCTGCTCAGTGAATAATGAATAGTGAATAATAAAATGCGCCCCGAGGATTTATGCTTCCCGAGGCGCATTTTAAAAATCATCCGCCGCAAGGCGGACTCCTCAATTATGCATTATGCATTATGCATTTTAAATTATTTTCCCTTCGAGGTGGTCACATTCGTGCTGGATTATCTCGGCGGTGAAGTCGGTGAATATAGATTTTCGGGGCTTGAAATCCTCATCCAGGAACCTGACCTCTATCTGCTTATAGCGGGTACATTTACGCTTACCCACAAGGGAAAGGCAGCCCTCCTCAGTATCATAGCGGCCGCTGCGCTTTGTGATGACGGGGTTTACCATTATCTTTGCACCCTCGCCGTCATCGAATATGATGATACGCTTTGAAAAGCCTATCATATTTGCTGCCATGCCCACACAGCGGTCGGCATTAGCAGCGAGGGTATCTTTAAGGTCGGTTATTATCTGCACATCGTCCTTTGCGGCGAGGGTGCTTTTTTTAGCGAGAAACTGCTCGTTTGTTACTATGGGTCGTATCATAGGTAGCTCCTTTCTGAAAAAAGCCCCCGCTCAGGGCAGGGGCTTTAGCATTTGTTATCAAGACCAGTAAGCAACCACGGGGGTGTTGGTCGGTACATTCTCATAAACATACTCAGCGTCTGCAAGAGATACGTTTATACAGCCGTGCGAACCATTCCACTTATAAAGCTCGCCGCCGAAGTAGGGCTGCCATGTAGCATCGTGGATACCTATACCGTCGAAGGTCAGCTGGTTCCAGTAAGCAACGATAGTATCCCAGCTTGAACCGTCTGGGTTAGAGTCTTTAAGGCGATGATTCTTAGCCTGCATAAACAGCTTGAACACGCCCTCGGGGGTGTTTCTGTTTTCGTTAGGCACGCCCGAAACTATCAGCATCTCACGCTTTTTCTTACCGTTCTCGTAATACCACATAGTCTGTGCAGAAAGGTCTACTTCGAGGTAGGTATCGCCTATATCGTCCTTAGCTGTCCAGCAATCAGGGTTGCCCATATAGGTAAAGCTGCCGTTTGTATACCATATAGGATCGGCAGTCTGGCTCTTACCCTCCTTGATAAGGTCGGTGACGAGCTTCTGCATACCGCCGACTTCATCAGGATTATTTAAGCCGTCATCAAGCAGCCAGCCGTAATTGGATTTTGAACCGGGCTCAACTGTTATCGTACCCCTATTTGTTGATTTGAACTTTCTTGCCTTATGAACAGTATCATACTTCTCAACAAGCCCGGCAACATACTTCTTGACCTCGGCCTGATCGACCTCATAAGAGCCGTCATCATTGAAATCGAGCCAATCTATAAACTCTGAGCCCTTAAGGACTTCTGTTTGATAGATAAAATCAAACTTTATCTCGATATTTGCTATATCAGCAAGCGAGTCATACTGCTCCTGAAGGTCGGAAGCGAGGATAGAGGGCTTTTCGTAAACATCGAGGTCGGCTATCGAGATATCGAAGTTGCCCTTTGCCAGCTCGTCTGAGATATAGTCATAGACATCGCCCACCTTATCCTGGTCAAAGCTATCGCCCACGACCTCCTTGATAAGCTCAAAGCCGTCGTCTGTACGCTCGATATAGGCGTTCTTTGACTCGACAACGTTCTTAGCCTCGATGACGTTTTTCTTTATCATCGCATTGAGCTTAGTGTCGTTGAACTTTGAATCGGGGTCAAACTCGAAGTTTGACTCATTGCCCATAAGCGACTTGAACCACATATTATGGTCCTGCTTATCGTATGCCTGCCCGACAGCGGCTGCGATATTGCTGGAGAAGTCAAGCTCCTTAAGGTCAATGGTTATCTTTGTGCCGTCACGCTTAGTGATGCTAAGTGTATCGTTAAACTTTATCTGCCCGCCCAGCTTCTGAGTTGCCTCATCGGGGGTCAGCTTGCTTACATCTATATTATTTATGGTGGTATTTGCAAGGAAAACGCCGTCATATGCCTTTTTGCCGTAGAAATATGCGCCCACAACGCCGCCGATTATAGCCACAGCCATGAAGCCGCACACGATATCAACTGCGTGGGACTTTTTCTTCTTTTTCTTCTTTGCAGGGCTGCGGTGTGCTGAGGACGAGCTGCTGCGGCTTGCAGATGATGCGCTGCGGCTGCTGCCGTTATGGGTATTTGATGACCTGCTGCTCATCTGAGGCTGCATCTCCTTTACTTCGGGAATGACAGAGGCAAACGAAATATCCTCATCGTCATCGGTATCGTTCATCGCCATATTCATCGCTATCTGTCTTGCAAGCTCCTCCTTACCCGTTGCTGCGGGGGCAGGAGCCGGCTTGGGAGGCGCAGGCACAGGGTCAGTAAGTTCACGTTCCTGCCCGGGCTTGCCAAAGAATATATCCTTTTCGTTTGTTTCGTTAGCCATACGTTTTTTCCTCTGTATATTTAAGAGGAAGGCCTCCTTTCGGCGTTATCGTACATAATTCTACACAATTAGTCTATCGTACCTTATATTATATCACAAAGACCGCCCGATTGCAACAAAAAAAGTATACAATCTTAGCCCCGATAAAAGGGCTTTGTATAGTTGATTTTACGTAAGTCTTTGCCGCACCGGGCTGCCGCCGCCCGAATGGGCATACAGCGCCGCAGGCGCACCTCACCTGTTACCTGTTACCTGAAACAAGGGGTCACTCTATCAGGAAATAGTAGGAGAGGGTTATCCACTCTCTGACCCAGTAGGTAGGCAGGAAGCGAAGCTCTGTCTTTGCTGCGAGACCGAAGGCATCTAACCCCTCGTTCCTGGCAATAAGCCCTGCACGGTAGATATGATAGCCGTCGGAGACAAAGCAGATATTGCCTGTTATCCCCCGCTCCTTCAACAGCTCGTAGGAGAAGCGCATATTCTCTTTTGTAGAGGTTGACTTACCCTCCTCAACTATACGGCTCTCGTCTATGCCCTTGCTGACGAGGTATTTTTTCATGATCTCAGCCTCGGTATAGTCCTCGTCCCAGCCCTTGCCGCCCGAGACTATACAGAGGCAATCTTCATTCTCTTTGAGGTATTCACACGCCTTATCGAGCCTGCGGGCAAGCATTCTCGAGGGGCGGTCGCCCCTTATCTGGCAGCCGAGGACGATGACGGCATCTGCCTTTTTATTCTCGCCCTCTTTTATAGCCTTATACATAAACACCGAAAGCACGGCGCAGTAGACCACCGCCGCTATGACGGCAAGTGACACCAACACCACCACGACCCTGCCGCCGCCGGTCTTCCAGAGTGCGGCGACAAGAGCTTTGAACCTATCAAAAAACACGGTAATGACGATAAGCAAGGAGCTTACCGCTATGCCTGCGATATTGCCTGCGCACACCACGGGCAGCGCCCGCAGAAAGCTCCACAGCAGTATCGCTTCAAGTACCGCAAATACAAACCTTACGACCATTTTTGCCAGATCAACTTCCTTTTCCAATCTCAGTGACATCTCCTATTCTATCACAAGGGCGTGGCTGCCCTGCTCCTTATAGCGCTTTTCAAAGAGTGCTGCGTCATACTCTATGGGCGTAACGTTCCTTTGAGACGGGTCGGAGCAGTAGACGACTTTTTTATCCATATTATAGCCCACCAGCACAAGGCAATGCTCGTTATAGAGCCAGGTTATCTCCTTACCCTCGGCGGTGAGCCATGTATCGGTCTTTTTTGAGGCTTTAAGCCCGTTTGTCGCCCAGACCACAACGGGGCTGCCGTTATTGACATAGGCATAGAGCGACGAGAGCTTTTTACCGGTGAGGTCTTTAGCCCGCAGCTGGGTATCCTGCGTTTTGAGATACTTATTGGCGGCATCGACAAGGGGCTTTGAATAGCAGCCGTAGCTATTCTCATCGGCGGGGTCGCCGGGGAAAGCCTCATCGGGGTCAGCGCCGTAGAGCTGAGTTTCACCCTTTTTGCCCTTTATCTTCTTTTCGGTAAAGGGTATCTTTTTAAGGTAATCGGCGGCTATCTCGTTTTTGGTCACATCAAAGCCGCAGTGCTTTAGCAGCGAGGTAAGGGCTGCGCACTCACAGCCGGTAGGCAGGGCGGGCTTTGAATACTGGCAGACGTTCTGCACGCTGAGCACGCAGCTTTCACGCATAACGGTAAGCTGTATTTCCTTTGAAACTGCGGTATACTCTATCTCCTTACCCTTACGCAGGAACGCCCGTATATCGAAAAGCGCACACTCGCCCGGTTTTTTGTTTGCTATTTCATATTTTGTCAGGTCGGCGGCGACGTAGTAGATCTCCTCGCTGCCGTTTCCTGCGGGGCGCATATGTATCTCATAGCCGTCGATATTTTTCTGCTCTTTCCACTCAAAGGAAAAGCCGTTTGCGTTGCTTTTGCCCTTAAAGCCCTTTATCAGCGGCAGTTCCTCGGCATTATCAGCGGCTGTCGAGATCACGGGGGTGCTGCTCACATCGTCAGGCGCAGCGCTGTTTTCAGAGCTCCCGCCCGTTTTAGCGCTGCACGAGCACAGCGTCAGCGAAAGGAGCGCTGCAAGTATTCGTTTTTGGGTATTTGACATAGCAGCACGCTCCTTTGGTTGGGGTGGGTGGTATGATAAATTGGAATTTGGTGCTCGGCCGCACGGGGCAAGTACCGCCGATGAAGCAATTTGATTAAGGCAGGGTTTTAAGCGGCGGTGTCGGGCGTATTGATTATTCAATGTGCAGTCAGGGTGCATTTCCGAAAGCCCCCACACTGCACGTTTGGTGAACGAGAGATTATGCCATAGCTAACATCGCTCGGGCGGTAGTTCCCCCTCCGCCTGCTTCGCAGGCACCTCCCCTAAGGGGAGGTTGGTGCGCCTCGCCTCGCTCGGCTCTTGCC
>JAFYET010000188.1 GCA_017544125.1 Ruminococcus sp.
GCTAATCTTTTCATCCTCTTCATTTCTGCCAATCCTTTCTGTTTACACCGCCTGCGGGCATCAAAAAAGCCCCTTCAAAAGCCTTTCAGCCTTTAAAAGAGCGCACCAAAACAAGCCCCATAACTGCCTCTTTTTTCAAAAGACAATGGGTGCCTGCGGCTCGCCTTTCATATGGTGTTCTCTAAAACCTGTGTCGTAAAGATTCGCCGCAGAGATTTTAAGATGACACCATTCGCCCAAAAGCGGTGGATATTTACCTTTAGCCATTCCTCCCCGACGAGCGATCCGACTTCGGAAATGATTCCATTTACGGTAGTGGCTGCTGCGGCGGATTTTCACCGCCATTCTCTCCTATTAGAAGCAAGATGTTAGATGCAAAAGGTAAGATGTGAGCGCTTACTTCTATTCTTCGGGGAAGTAAAGATATTTACTTGTAGCTTTATTATAGCACTTTAGTATAGTTTTGTCAAGCGCAGACATTCAAAAAGCCGCAAAAAACAGCAGCCCCCTGCGGAGCTGCCGTTATTGCTATTCAAAATCCTCCACCGTGATATCGGGCGGTGCGTCTATTTCTTTGCCCACATAACCCCCGTTTTTGCGGCGCTGCTTGACGCACTCGGTCAGAAGATACTCTATCTGCCCGTTTACCGAGCGGAAGTCGTCCTCCGCCCAGCTGGCGATGTCGTTATAGAGCTTCTCCGACAGGCGGAGCGGGACCTGCTTCTTTGCAGCCATCAGTACAGCGACCCTGAGTTGACCACGGGCTGTGCGTCATGGTTGCCGCAGAGAACTACCAGGAGATTAGATACCATAGCTGCCTTTCTCTCCTCGTCAAGGTCTACTACCTGCTTCTTTGAAAGCTCTTCAAGAGCCATCTCCACCATGCCTACTGCGCCGTCAACTATGAGCTTTCTTGCATCTACAACAGCCGATGCCTGCTGCCTTTGCAGCATTGCGGCGGCTATCTCGGGGGCGTATGCAAGATATGTTATCCTCGCTTCGATTATCTCGATGCCTGCGTTCTTTACTCTTTCCTGTATCTCGTCTTTGATGCGGTTAGCAACTATCTCGCTTGAGCCTCTCAGGCTGCCCTCATCGGGTGAGCCGTCGCCTGTGGTATCAACGCCCTGAGCCACGTCGTAGGGATATATGCGCACGATGTTTCTAAGCGCTGTGTCGCACTGGAGCGAGAGGTATTCCTTATAGTTATCAACATTAAACACAGCCTTTGCGGTATCTACCACCCTCCACATAACAGCTATGCCTATCTCGATAGGGTTGCCGAGGCAGTCGTTAATCTTCTGCTTGTTGTTGTTAAGGGTCATTATTTTAAGGGATATGCGCTTGTCAGCCATGCCTGTTGCAGCGCCGAGAGCCTCGGCACCGGTCTTTATAGCAATTGCGGTAGGGTTTGTATCGCCGCCCACATCACCGCTCTGCCTGAGCTTTGTTGTTGCTGCGGGGTTTACTGCCGTGCAGAAGGGGTTAACATAATAGAAGCCGTCACCCTTCAATGTACCAACATACTTACCGAAGAGTGTTAAAACAAGCGCCTCCTGCGGCTTAAGCACCTTAAGCCCCAGCCAGAATATCCAGCCCACCAGTATATATGCAATACCGCACACTATACACACGATGCCCCATGTCTCGCTGTCGTTCATAGCACCGAACACCAGCAGACCGATCGCCGCCAGATACAGAAGTATCGTCAGCAGAAGCACTGCCATACCGTTCTTTTTCGTCGAAATTATCTTTTCCTCCATGATTTTCTCCTCCTACTTTTCAGTTTTTCCTGTATATTTTTCTTATGACCTTTATCTCAGCGAAAAGCATGAGCAACGTCAATGCTGAAAATGCTATCACTACTGCGATATGACGCCTGAACTGCACAGCAAGAGCTATGAACAGCCCCGCCATCGGCAAAAACACTATTGAGATTATGAGAACCTTCACAGGTCTCGGCACACGCTTGCTCTCACACAGCATTTCAAACACAGCGCCTATCAGCTCGCCTACCACTTCAAATAGTATATCCACCTTGCTCACCCTCTTTCTCTTTGATATCATAATGATATCACATTTATTTCAATTTGTCAAGTGGTTTTGAAAAAAATTTTTCTCAGGGCACAAAAAGCCCCCTGCCTTTTCAGACAGGGGGAATAGCTTACTGCTTGTTTATCTCGTCTTTGAGCTTTTGCTGCTGCTCTTCCATGAGCTTCATAAGATCCTCGATAGATGTGTCCATCGACTTGGGTCTCCTCGGTCTGGGAGCAGGCTTCTTGGCAGCGGGCTTGGGCTGAGGCTTAGGCTGCTCGGGTATCTTTACTGTCTTTACCTCGGGGGCTGCCTCTTCCTTTTCCACAGGCGGGAGCTTTACCTTATGCACCTCGGGCTCGGGCTTGATCTCAGGCTCGGGCTCGGATTCGGGCTCAGGCTGCTTGACCTCTTCGGGCTCGGGCTTTATCTGCTCGGGCTCGTCTATATCCACAACAGCGCCGATTATATCCGACTCGGTCTCCTCATCGGAATACTCCTCCTCGCTGGGCTCATACTTATCATCGCTCTTTTCAAGCTGCTGCTTTGCAAAGGGCGTAGAGTCATCGCCTGTGAAGAGTATATCGTCAAGAGATGCGGGCTTCTCGGGCTTATCGTCAACGACGAACTCATCCTCGTCGTAATCATCCTCCTCATCATAATCATCAGAGGAAGCGATAGCCATTATAAGCTCGATTATTATCATAAGTGCTATCGGCGAGCCGATGCATATCACCATGCCGAAGCGTGAGGTCATAAATGATATTGCCTTGCCTGCGGTTGTGTAGTAGGTAGTAGCCTCGCCCACCACGTTCTCAGACCTGAGCTCATATGTAAGAGCGGGGTTCTTTTCCTGATAAACGGTGTAGTATACCCCGTCCTCACCCTCCTTGGAGGTAACGTCTGCGAGCCAGAAAACGCTTGTGCCAACGCCCGGAACTTTTTCACAAAGCACTGCCTTGCCCAGTTTCTCAGCGCTGGGGGTCTCATTAGATGCCAGAACGAGCGCACCTCTCGGCACCTTGTCAAGCATCTTGTCAGAATCCATTATATA
>JAFYET010000189.1 GCA_017544125.1 Ruminococcus sp.
ATAAACAACAGCAAGAGAAAGCAGAATAAGAAAAAACACGAAAGAGATGTCATGACCTTTTCTGACAGAAAGCGTGACCCGCTAAACCCCGATGCCTATCTTTACCCGAAAGAGGTCATCGCAGAGCAGGGCATCATCTACTATCTCTTTAATAACCCCGATGATACTGATGAGCTGCTGACGCTTATCCCGCCGGATAACTTTGTTACCGAGCTTAATAAGAGGATATATAAAAGCCTGACGGATAAGATAAAAGCGGGAGAAGACTTCTCGGTATCTTCATTCAACGGCGAGTTTTCGCCAGATGAAATGGGCAAGATAACCGAAATACTAAGCTCGGGCATTGATATGGGCATTACATACGATGTTGCTGAGGATTATGCGGCAGTAATAAATAAAAAATTCAGCTCACTGCGTGAAAAACGGGCAAGCGAGCTTACAAACGATGAGTTTTTGAAAGCATTTTATTCCAAAAACGGGATATAACAAAAGAACGGAGTGTTAAAGCAAATGAATGAAAGCAAAAAGACAGTAATGGAAAACCTGATGGAAAAGGGCAAGACTACCGGTAAGCTCACAGCCAAGGAAATAACCGATGCTTTTGAAAAGGTCGATTATGACGTTGAGCAGATGGATGCCTTTTATGACAACTGCACAGAGTATAATATTGAGATAATCGACGATATCATACCTGAAGACCCTATGGATCTTCTGACTACCAGCGATGAAGAACTCTCCCCAGATATGGACGATATCTCGCTTTCAACTGACGGTATCGCTATTGATGACCCTGTAAAGATATATCTCAAAGAGATAGGCAGAGTTCCGCTTCTTACTTCTGAGGAGGAGATACAGCTTGCCGAGAAGATGTCAAGCGGCAACGAAAAGGAAGCAGCAGCTGCAAGAAAAAGACTTGCCGAGGCAAACCTCAGGCTCGTTGTATCAATAGCCAAGAGATATGTGGGCAGGGGCATGAGCTTCCTTGACCTTATACAGGAAGGCAATATGGGTCTTATTAAGGCTGTTGAAAAGTTTGACTACACTAAGGGCTTTAAGTTCTCGACATACGCAACATGGTGGATAAGACAAGCTATCACAAGAGCTATTGCTGACCAGGCAAGAACTATAAGAATACCCGTTCATATGGTCGAAACTATCACCAAGGTCAAGAAGGTATCGAGCCAGCTACTGCACAAGAACGGTCACGATGCAACTCCCGAGGAGATAGCAGAGGAGCTTGAAATGCCCGTTGAGCGTGTACGAGAGATAATGCGAATTGCTCAGGACCCTGTTTCGCTTGAAACACCTATCGGCGAGGAGGAGGATTCGCACCTTGGCGACTTTATACCCGATGAGGACGCTCCCGCACCTGCTGAAGCTGCATCGCTCGTCCTTCTCAAAGAGCAGATAAACCAGGTGCTCTCTACACTTACAGACAGAGAGGCAAAGGTTCTCAGGCTCAGGTTTGGTCTTGAAGACGGCAGATCGAGAACTCTTGAAGAGGTAGGTCAGCAGTTCAAGGTAACAAGAGAGCGTATAAGGCAGATCGAGGCTAAGGCTCTCAGAAAGCTGCGCCACCCCAACAGAAGCAACAGGGTAAGAGATTATCTCGACTAATACTCAAAGTGATCAGTTAAAGCCATAGCAAACTATGTGATAACATATATGCTATGGCTTATGATATATCAAAACAGCAGCCTTACAAATACTACCGCAAACACAAATCCGAATATATCGGCAGTTATGGCAGGAATTACCGTCTTGCCCGTGCATTTTGCCTTTGCTGCTGCAAAGTAAACGGCTATGGTGTAAAATGTCGTTTCTGTGCTGCTCATCATAACGCTTGCCACCCGCCCCACAAAGGAATCGGGGCTGACATCTGAGAGGATATCGTTAAGCACCGCAAGCGCCCCGCTTCCCGATATGCTTCTTATCAACACAAGCGGCAGGCACTGGGCAGGAAAGCCTGCCCACTCAAATGCAAATGACAGCTTATCAGCTATAAGCTCTATGACACCGCAGGCTTTGAGCATACTCACAGCAGTAAGCAAAAATAAAAGCGACGGGAATATATCAAACGCCACCTTTGCATTATCATTAGCGCCTTCACTAAAAGCCGAAAAGATATCGACTTTCTTTATAAGCCCGTAAAGGCAAATAAAGCATAGTACAGAAACTGCAAATAATTCACCTGCCATTGCGCTTTTTCCTCGAATACATAATATTTGTCATTACACAGCCCGCCGTTACCGAGACAAGTGATGTGAGCAGCACTGCCGGTATTATCTCATACGGGTGTGCCGAGTCGTGTTTAAGCCTTATAGCCGCTACTGTTGTAGGTATCAGCTGGATAGATGCGGTGTTAATCACAACCAGCATAGATGTGTTACGGGCATTGTCATCATCGCTGCCGCCAAGTTCTTTGAGCGCCTCGATGCCGAGCGGAGTGGCTGCATTTCCAAGCCCGAGCATATTTGCGGTAATGTTCATGCATATGGCATTATATGCCTTGCTCCCCTTTATTACACCTTTAAAGAGCAACCTGACTATCGGCGACAGCAGCAGAGCTATCTTCCCCGTAAGACCGCTCTTATGGGCAATATTCATGATACCGCCCCAGAACGCCATAACGGCACATATTGTCAATGACAATCCCATTACGGAATCAGCGCTGTTTAGGGCATTTTCACAGACGTTTTCTGCCGTTCCGTTCAATAATGAAAAAATAATTGAAAATAGCATCATTCCGCATACAATATAGCCTATCATAAGTCATCACCTCAGTGCTTATATCAACATATATACTTAGTTTAAGTGACAATATACACATTTAGCATAAAGGAATACTGCTCTATGTATATGTTTGTACAAAAATGTTTAATATTGTTACATCGGGTCGTAAACAATTAGTAAAAACGCTTGACATTTGCCATATTTATATGTATAATTTAATATAAGGCAAACCAATGCCGAAGCAAGGAAGGAGAAACATAATATGAAATCAACAGGCATAGTTCGTGACGTTGACAATCTTGGCAGAATAGTTCTTCCGATAGAATTGAGGCGAACACTTGGCATCAACGTTAAAGATTCAGTTGAGATCTACACCGACAATGATACGATAATACTTAGGAAATACCAGCAATCATGCATTTTCTGCGGTGCTAACGAATCCCTCAGCGAATACAGAGGAAAGATGATATGCTCACGCTGCGCAGGTGAGATAAACATCATAAATAAATGATCATTTGAGAGCGGTCGCTTTGATGACTGCTCTTTTTTATATCTATATGCAAAAATTTTATCCTGTATGCACAAAACCACCCCTCAATTTTGAAGGGTGGTTTTCTTTATAATCTCGCTTTAAAATTTTTATATTCAAATGACTTTATCAGCCTTATCTCGTCATTATCTTTAAGATATATCGACGGGAGCGGCATACCGTTGAAGGTGTTGTTCTTAACTGTGGTGTAAATAGCCATGTCACAGAACACCAGCCTGTCACCCGCAGAAAGCGGCTTGTCGAAGGAATAATCGCCTATGATATCCCCAGCCAGACAGGTAGGACCGCCGAGGCGGTAGGTGTATTTCTTCTCACCGGGCTTGCCTGAGCCGATGATGTTGGGTCTGTAAGGCATTTCAAGCACATCAGGCATATGGCAGGCAGCCGAGGTATCAACTATCGCTATATCTATACCGTTTTTCAGCGTATCAAGCACCTCGCAGACAAGGAAACCCGCATTGAGTGCCACTGCCTCACCCGGCTCGAGATAGACCTCAACGCCGTATTTGCTCTTAAAGCGCTTTATAAGCTCTATCAGCGCTTCGACATCATAATTATCTCTTGTGATATGATGTCCGCCGCCGAAGTTGACCCATTTGAGCTTTCCGAGGTATTTGCCGAACTTTTCTTCAAAATGCGGCAGTGTTCTTTCAAGAACGTCCTCACCCTGCTCACACATAGTATGAAAATGCAGCCCCTCTATCCCATCAAGGTCTTCTTCGGTGATATTGGCAGCCACAGTTCCAAGCCTTGAACCGACAGCGCAGGGGTTGTATATCTCAGGCTCTGTCTCGCTGTATTCGGGGTTGACACGCAGCCCGCAGGATATCTTTCTGCCGCTGCTCTCAACAGCAGCCCTGTGCAGCTTATACTGAGAAGGGCTGTTGAACACGATATGGTCGCATATCCTGACAAGCTGTGCCATGTCATCTTTCTTGAATGCGGGGCTGTATACATGAACCTCGCCCTCGCCTGCCTCTTCACGCCCGAGCATAGCTTCATACAGCCCACTTGCAGCTGTGCCGTCAAGATACTGCATTATCAGCGGGTAAACGCTGTACATTGAAAACGCCTTCTGTGCCAAGAGTATCTTACAGCCACTCTGCTCCCTGACATATTTGAGTATCTCGAGATTATTGATGAGCAGCTGCTTATCTATTACATAGCATGGCGTGCTGACTTTATCTACATATTCCATATCAGGTCTCTATCATGGTGAGCTTGAAGTTCTTATTTGCAGCCTTGACATCAACGAGCTTATGAAGTATCCTTGTCGCAAAGTCCTTAAACTCATCTTCTATCTTATCGTAATCGCTGAGTATAAACTCTATCTCGGGGCTGCCCTCTGTGAGTGCTTTGAAAAGCGAATCCTCATCGGTTATCTCATCATCGGGGAACATTGCATTAACATACCCGAAAAACAGCTCTTCTGTCTCGAATTTTATATCATCTACCAGTAAAAGCATCGTAAATACACTCCTTTATCAATCCACAAGCACAGGGTCAAAATTCTCTGTCCAGGGCAGCCCCCACTTATTGAGTGCTTCCATGAACGGGTCGGGGTCAAACTCATCGACGTTGTAAACGCCGGGCTTCTTCCACTTGCCTGTCAGCACCATCATAGCACCGATCATAGCAGGAACGCCTGTTGTATAAGAGATAGCCTGCGAGCCTACCTCCTTGTAGCACTCCTGGTGGTCGCATACGTTATATACATAGTATGTCTTGTCCTTGCCGTCCTTTTTGCCCTGGAATATACAGCCGATATTCGTCTTGCCCTTTGTCCTCGGGCCTAAAGATGCAGGGTCGGGCAATACAGCCTTAAGGAACTGGAGGGGCACTATCTCCTTGCCCTCATACATGATAGGCTCGATAGATGTCATACCAACATTTTCAAGGCACTTAAGGTGTGTCAGGTAGCTCTGACCGAAGGTCATGAAGAAGCGTATCCTCTTGATGCCCTTGATATTGAGTGCGAGAGATTCAAGCTCCTCGTGGTGGAGAAGATACATATCCTTCTCGCCAACCTGATCGAAGTTGTAGACTCTCTTTATCTCCATAGGCTCAGTTTCAACCCACTTGCCGTCCTGAATATAGCTGCCCTTTGCAGATACTTCACGGATATTTATCTCGGGGTTACAGTTGGTAGCGAAAGGATAACCGTGGTCGCCGCCGTTGCAGTCAAGAATGTCTATGTAGTTTATCTCATCGAAGTAATGCTTCTGAGCATATGCGCAGAATACACCTGTAACGCCCGGGTCAAAGCCTGAGCCGAGAACAGCCGTGATACCTGCCTTCTCAAATCTCTCACGGTAAGCCCACTGCCAGCTGTATTCAAACTTGGCAGTGTCCTCGGGCTCATAGTTAGCCGTGTCAAGATAATCGACCTTGCACTCAAGGCAAGCGTCCATAATGTGCAGATCCTGATAAGGAAGAGCAACGTTTATACATATATCAGGCTTATACTCTTTCATAAGAGCCACAAGCTCGGGAACGTTATCGGCATTGACCTGTGCTGTGGTGATGTTGGTCTTAGTCTTGCCCTGAAGCTCCTCCTTGAATTTATCGCACTTTGACTTTGTACGGCTTGCGATACAGATATCTGTAAAAACCTCGCTGTTCTGGCAGCACTTGTGTATAACAACACCTGCAACGCCGCCTGCACCGATTATAAGCGCTCTTGACATTTATCATCATTCCTTTCAATGGATTTACAGTTTTATCATTATAGCCTTTCAGCTTATAGAAAGCAGTATCTCCCTGAGTATCTTGCAGGCAAGGGCTGTTGAGCGCCCTGTCTGGTCATATACAGGTGAAAGCTCGTTCATATCAAGCCCCACGATATTAAGCCCCGACAGGCTCATGGCAGCCTTCAGAAGCTCTTTGAAGCTCACACCGCCCGCCTCGGGCGTGCCGGTTCCCGGGAATTCCGAGGGGTCTATCACATCAAGGTCAAGGGTGAAGTAAACGGGATTGTCGCCTATCTTCTTTATCACTTCATCAAGCGTTTCAAGGTCGAATTTGTGCATACAGGTGTGAGTTTTAGCAAACTCAAACTCTTCCCTGTCGCCGCTTCTTATGCCGAACTGGAATATCCTGTTATCGCCCACTATATCGTGGCATCTGTGAAGCACACAGGCGTGTGACAGCTTTACGCCCAGATAATCATCACGCAAATCTGCATGAGCATCAAAGTGAATAATGTGCAGATCATCATATTTCTTGGCAACAGCCCTTACAGCGCCGAGGGTCACAAGATGCTCGCCGCCTATCATAAAGGGTATCTTGCCATCTTCAAGTATTGTCCATGTCCTGAGAGTGATATCATCAAGCGCCTGCTCGGGGCTCCCGAACGGCAGCTCCAGATCACCGCTGTCAAATACCTTGATATCGAGCAGGTCCTTATCCTGATAGGGTGAATATGTCTCTATCCCAAAGCTCTCGCTTCTTATCGCTGATGACGCAAAGCGTGTGCCGGGTCTGAATGATGTGGTGCTGTCAAAGGGTGCGCCGAAAAGTACGATATTTGCCTCATCATACTCGCAGTCACAGCCGATAAAGGTCGAAACGTTCTTATCAAGCATCTTCAAGCACCTCCAATACATCGTTTGGCAGTGCAAAGCAGCCCTGATGCAGCTTTGTGTTGTAATACTTCATCTTTAGCCCGAACTGCTCCCACTTCTCGGCCTGCATATCGTATACAGGGTGCAGGTTCTTTGATGCAAAGCCAAACAGCCAGTGCCCCGAGGGGTATGTGGGTATATGCGCCTGATAAACCATACACACAGGGAAAGATGAGCCTATGCGCTTATGTGTGCGCTTTACCATATCAACATAGCTGTCGTAATATGTGCTCTCGTGCTGGTTTATAAGTATTCCCCTGTCGGTCAGCGCCTTAAAGCAGTTGCCGTAGAATTCCTTGGTAAATAAGCCCTCACCGGGTCCGAATGGGTCGGTAGAGTCAACTATGATAAGGTCATATTCGCTCTGCTTTCTGCGGACGAATTTTAGCCCGTCCTCAAAAAACAGCTCTACCCTTTCATCATCGAATTTGCAGGCTGTCTGCGGAAGATATTCCTTGCACACCTCGACTACCTGCTTGTCTATCTCCACCATGTCAATATGCTCGATAGTCGGGTAGCGGGTAAGCTCTCTTATCGTGCCGCCGTCGCCCGCACCGATAACGAGAACTTTCTTTATATCCGGGTTGACAGCCATAGGCACAGCCGTTACCATTTCGTGGTAGATATACTCATCCTTTTCGGTAAGCATTATAAACCCGTCAAGCACCAGCACTCTGCCAAATTCATATGTGTCAAAAACGTCAATATCCTGATAATAGCTCTTACCCGAATAAAGCTGTTTTTTGACCTTTATAGTGAAATTTACATCATCTGTATGTTTTTCTGTAAACCAAAGATCCATATTGATCCTTCCCTTTACTATATAACAACGTTTATGTTATTTATCTCCAGATCCTCAGTACCTGTGAGGAAGCAGCCTTTCTCCTTACAGTAGGCTATATAATCGAGAATATCCTTCGTTATCCTCTCGCCGGGTGCAAGAATAGGTATCCCCGGTGGGTAGCACATTACAAACTCACCGCATATCATGCCCTCAGAGCTTCCTATAGGCACGCTCTTCTTTTCGTTGTAGAAGGCTTGCTGTGGGGCAAGAACGACCTGCGGGTTTATATATTCGTGGTCGAACATTCCCGAAGGGTCTTTGCCGTAAAGCCTCTTTATCTCACCAAGCGACGATATAAAGCGCTCGATCTCCAGCTCTCTGTCGCCTGCTGAAACTATGGCGAGAATGTTGCCAATATCGCCGAATTCTATCTGAATGTCATAGTCATCTCTGAGAATATCATAAACCTCAACGCCCGCAAGACCAACCTCACGAGTGTGTACCGACAGCTTTGTGCTATCAAAGGCGTAGAAATCATCGCCGTTTTCAAGCTCACGCCCGAAAGCATAGTAGCCGCCTATCTTGTTTATCTCTTCCCTTGCATAGTCGGCATAATCTATCGCCTTTCTGAACATATCCTTGCCGTTTAGAAAGAGGTTCTTTCTTGCCAGATCAAGCGACACCATAAGCAGGTATGAGCCGCTGGTGGTCTGTGTAAGGTTGATTATCTGCCTAACATAGCCCTCACTTATACGCTTGCCGCACAGCAGAAAAGACGATTGCGTGAGCGACCCGCCTGTCTTATGTATAGACACAGCCGCCATGTCAGCTCCGGCAGCCATAGCCGAAACGGGCAGCCCGTCACCAAAGTAAAGGTGCGTTCCGTGGGCTTCATCAGCAAGCACGAGCATACCGTGAGCGTGGGCTATCTCGCATATTTTCTTGATATCAGAGCAAACGCCATAGTATGTGGGGTTATTGACAAGCACAGCCTTTGCATCAGGGTTGGCAAGAATCGCAGCCTCAACGTCCTTGACGCTCATTCCGAGCGGTATACCAAGCTGCTTGTTTGTGCCGGGATTAACATATATCGGCACAGCACCGCACACAACCAGGGCATTGATAGCGCTTCTGTGTACATTTCGGGGCATTATTATCTTATCCCCCGCCTTACAGGCTGTGAAAACCATCGCCTGCACCGCAGCAGTGGTGCCGTTGACTATAAAAAACGTATGCTCAGCCCCGAAAGCCTCGCTTGCAAGCTCCTCCGCTTCCTTTATAACAGAAACGGGGTGACAGAGGTTGTCAAGAGGCTTCATTGAGTTGACATCTACCTTAAGGCAGTTCTCACCCAAAAAGTCTCTTAGCTCTTTATTCATACGCCCGCCCTTGTGCCCGGGAACATCAAGCCTTACTACCCTGTTTCTCAGGTGGCGTTTAAGTGCATCGTATATCGGTGCGGTATTCTGGTCTCTGCCCAACTTTCCAATGCTCCTTTATCGTCAGTATATATTCTGCCCGCTGAATATCTCTATCATCTCACGCCTTAAGCTGTCAGTAATATCAAGTCTCTGCTTTGGCGAGAGCTCATAAACGTCCTTATTGAACAGATAGTTCTGAAGCTCGATATCCTTTATGAGCATCTTTGTGTGGAATATATTTGACTGATAAACATTTACATCAATAGCATCATATTTTTCAAGTGTAGTTCTGTCGATATAATCCTGTATCGACTTTATGTCGTGGTCGATAAAGTATTTCTTACCGAGAACATCTCTTGTAAAGCCCCTTACCCTGTAATCTATCGTGATAATATCACTGTCAAAGCTTGCAATAAGGTAATTAAGGGCGTTAAGCGGCGATATCATACCGCAGGTAGAAACATCTATATCCACCCTGAAAGTAGATATAGAGTTATCGGGGTGATACTCGGGGAATGTATGAACTGTAACATGGCTCTTGTCAAGGTGAGCGTGAACTGTCCTGTGTTCTGCCTTATATTTACCCTGATTGCAGGAAATATCGATAGATGCCTCATCAAGCTCCTTCTCAGCAATAAGCACGTTGACAGATGCACCCTGCGGGTCATAATCCTGCTTTGAGATATTGAGAACCCTTGCACCTATCATCTCGGTAACATCGCACAGTATCTTTGTAAGACGCTCGCTGTTATACTGTTCATCTATATATGCAATATAATCCTTCTGCTCGCGCTCACTTTTAGCGTAGCAGACATCATATATATTAAAACTAAGTGTTTTGGTGAGATTGTTGAACCCATAAAGAGTCAGCTTCTGTTCCATTTAAACATCCCGCCCCTTCATAAAATTCGGCACAGCCGTATATACACTATATTATAACATATATTTCTGAAAATGTATAGTATTTTCAAAGATTTTTTTCAAAAAAATAAGACCTGCGGTTTACCCGCAGATCTTATTTATATCTCAGCACTCCGCACTTCACATCAAGAACATTCTGAGCTTTGACTTCAAAGACTTCAAATTTGTCACTGTTGCTTGCAACGACCTCGACTGTACACTTATGATCCTCATCAGATGACTTACAGTTTATCCTGCACAAAAGCTGCCCCTGCTCGACCGTTTCCTTGACCTCGAGCTTTGGCTCGGTGGGCATAATGTCATCACATTTGCTGTCCTTCCCTATATGAACGAGCACCTTGAGCCCGTCATCGGATATGATGTTATATGAGTGCCCGTTATTTGATATCTTCTCAATGATACCGCTTACGGGGCTGTAAACCTCATTACTTTCGGTGATGACCGCATAACCGTCGCCAAGCACGCCTGTTGAATAAATGGTGTCATCGAGCTTTGAGATAGGTATAACATTTCCAGTGCAGGCTGATGTCATATACTTATATTCAGAATCATAATCATCCATCTTGCCCATTCCAAACAAAGCTAAGCACCTCATTTCTTAAGAAATCTTTTTGTTATTCATAATTATATCACATTTGGAGGCGATTTTCAAGAGGTTTGGCAACAAAAATTCACAATTTCCTAATTATTGTATAATATAACGAATTTAAGCGTTTGATTTACTTACTTTTTGTACTTGATTTTTTAATAAAGATTATCATTTTAACATTATAATTAACTTGAAAAATCATTACTATTATAGTATAATATTAGTGGTATTAAAATTGCAAGGAGTTTGATCAGATGCTGCTTGATCTTGAAAACGTATATAAATACTTCGACGGTAATCTTATTCTTAATGATATATGCCTGACAATTGAAGACAGGGAGATAATAGGTCTTATAGGCAGAAACGGCTGCGGTAAGAGCACCCTGCTTAAAATCATCACCGGTATGGAGGAGCTTGACAAAACTGTTGACGGCAAGGGCTCTGTAAGCATATCAGGCAAGACGACTATCGGCTTTTTACAACAAAACAGCGGTCTTGATGTAGAATCTACCATTGACGAGCAAATGCACCTCCCCTTCAAAGAGCTGCTTGATATTCACAATCAGATGAAAGAGCTTGAAAGCGTAATGTCCGTTGACGGCGAAATGAATGAAGCCGCCGAAAGATACGCCGAGCTTTCATCATACTTTGAAGCAAGAGACGGCTACAGGATAGAAGTCAAGATAAACACTATCCTCAACGGCATGGGCTTTGAGAACACCCCGAAGGACAGGATAATATCTACCCTCTCGGGCGGCGAGAAAACAAGGCTTGCAATGGCAAAGCTGCTGCTTGAAGAGCCAAATCTGCTGATACTCGATGAGCCGACCAACCACCTTGATTTCAAGACCCTCGGCTGGGTGGAGGATTATTTAAAGGGCTATAAGGGCTCTGTGCTGATAGTTTCACATGACAGGTATTTTCTTAACAAGCTATGCACGAGGATATGTGAGATAGAAAATTGCAAACTGACGAGTTATAAGGGTGATTACTCCGCATATCTTGTACAGAAGCAGATGAACAGCGAACGTCAGCTCAAGGAATATGAAGCACAGCAAAAGGAAATAGCCAAGCTCGAAGACTACATAGTCAGAAACAAGACACGGGCTTCAACAGCCAAAATGGCAAAAAGCAGGCAGGCAATGCTTGACCGAATGGAAATAGTTGACAAGCCGCTCATGTATCAGAAGCCGCCGAGGATCAAGCTCGAATACGATATCGAGCCCGTAAAGGACGTGCTTGACGTCAAAGAAGTTGAAATAGCCGTCGGTGAGGGCGAAAGCCGCAAAGAGCTGGTAAAAAGCCTTGACCTGCTCGTCAGAAGAAGCGAGCATATTGCCATTGTCGGCGCTAACGGCATTGGCAAGACCTCGATACTTAAGGTGCTTCAAGGCATTATCCCCCACGAAAACGGCACTATACGCTGGGGCGGAAATGTTAAGATATCGTATTTCGAGCAGGAAAACACCACGCTTAACCCTCATTCGACGGTTCTTGACGAGATAATGCGCCGATTCCCCCGCCTTACCGAAAAGGACGCAAGAAGCGCATTAGCAGCTGTTCTGATAGGTGCCGACGATGTCATAAAGCCCACATCTGTACTCAGCGGCGGCGAGAGGGCAAAGCTGTGCTTTGCGATAATGGCATTTACACGGGGCAATGTGCTTGTTCTTGACGAGCCCACCAACCACCTTGACCTTGCCACAAAGGAAGTGCTTGACGATGTGCTTGCAGCCTTTGAGGGAACTATAATTCTTGTATCTCACGACAGATACCTGATAAACAAGGTCGCCACAAAGGTCGTTGAAGTAACAGAAAACGGCACAGAGCAGTTTGAGGGCAATTATGATGACTACTCAGAGCAAAAGAAGTTAGCCGCCCAGGCACAGGCAATGACCGAGCAGGAGCGCAAAGAGCAGCAGCAAAAAGCGGAATATGAGCAGAAAAAGCAAAACCAGTACCGCTCAAAACAGCAGCGTGCCGAAAGCGCCAAAAAGCGCCTGCGCATCTCAGAGCTTGAAAAGGAAATAGAGGCTCTGGAGGTCACTATCTTCAACCTTGAAAACGAGATAGCGGACCCCGAGATAGCATCTCACTTTGAGCTTATGAGCGAAAAATGCAAAGAGCTTGAAGCCGCACGAACCTCACTTGATGAGAAAATGGACGAATGGGCATCGCTTGAAGATTAAAAAAGAGGCTGTTTTTCAACAGCCTCTATATTTTTTACTCTTTATCTCTCAGGCTTATCACTGCCTGCTGCATATTCTTTGCCTTGAACAGATATGAGCCCGACACCAGTACATCAGCGCCCGCCGCCCTTGCAAGAGCCGCCGTCTGCTCGTTTATGCCGCCGTCAACCTGAACATGGGTGTTAAGCCCTATCTCCTCGATAAACGCCCTTGCTTCGGTGACTTTTTTTAGCGTTGCCGGAATAAAGCTCTGCCCGCCAAAGCCGGGGTAAACGGTCATTATAAGCACATTCTCAACTGCGGGGATAAGCGATTCGATATCATCGACAGGCGTATCGGGCTTTACAGCGATACCTGCCTTTACCCCGAGTGAATGTATCTTGTCTATCACAGCTCGTGGATTATCGGTAGCCTCAACGTGAAATGTTATCATATCAGAGCCGAGTTCTGCGTAGTGCTCAACATACCTCTCGGGTCTTGTTATCATAAGGTGGGTGTCGACAAAACCCTTGGTGCTTTTTCTTACATATTCAAGAATAGGCTCGCCAAAACTGATATTCGGCACAAATATGCCGTCCATTACATCAAAGTGTATCCACTCACACCCCGCCTGCTCGGCACGGCTGATATCTCTGCCC